>NZ_JBHYIQ010000002.1:151930-218513 GCF_042739895.1 Amycolatopsis sp. NPDC059021 | reverse complement strand
ACTCATCCAATATCGGGAGCGACTGAGCTCCCGCATGTACCCGCGGGGGACGCACAACCTGACCACCCCCCGCGCGCCCCCCCCGGGGTCCCGGGCGGGCCCCCGGGCGCCCCCCCGGGGCTGGGTCACCCTGCCGGGTTTCCCCGGCCCCGCGCGGCCGGATACTCAGCGAGCGCGGGAGGACACGGCCGCCAACGGAGCGGTCAGGCCGTAGGCTCGCTGAACGGTCTGCGTCACGGTGTTCCCGGACGCGTCGCGGGCTTCGGCGCGGAGCCAGACCGACCCGTCAGCGCCCGCCGACGCGGGATGAGTGACGGTCACCGACCACACCCCGTTCCCTCGTGGCTTCGCCGGCGCCTCGGTCCACGTCTTCCCGCCGTCGGCCGACGACGAGACCTTGAGCCCGGTCACCGGGCCGCCCCGCGACCCGCTGTGTCCCGCCGCGGCCACGTCGAACGTGAACGCGGTGCCGGTGAAGGCGCGGTTGGTGACGTCGAGCGGCAGCCGGTAGTCCAGCTGGATCAGCGGCTGGAACGAACACGCCGTGCCCGCCGGGTAGCAGGCGAATCCTGCCGGCACCGGTGACGCCGAGCGTGCCGAGGTGAACGTCCACGAGGTGTCCGTCCGCGAGCCGTACTGGAACAACGTCGTGCTCGGCGCGCCGATTTCCGCCTTCGGGGACAGCACATCCGTCACGTCCAGCCGGTACGTCGCCTTTTCGGGCGCCAGCCGGTACAACGGGACCAGCGCGAGCGGATCGTCCTTATTGGACTGCGGGATCTCGGTCCCGTCCCGGTAGAGCCGCGTCGTCGCGGTCGCGAAGTACCGGGCGTTCTCGTACGGGCTGGTGAAGTGCCCGGCCCCGCCGAACCCGTCGACCCACTGCATGGCGGGCACGAACAGATCGGGATCGTCGCCGCCCCGGCACAGCGAGCACGCCACCTGCCAGCCGGCGGCGGTCGCCGGATAGCGCGCGGGATGGTCGGGCTGCAGTTCGACGGCGGCGCTGCGCAGCGCCGCGCCGAACCAGTGCTCGTCGGGCCGGGCCCGCTCGCCGGACCGGTAGATGTCCTGCTGGTTCATCGCCAGCGACGCGCGTTTACCCGCCTTGTCGCTTCCGGACAGCGTCACGACCCGCTTCCAGATCATCCGGTCGTCGGCGGGCCCGGTGTACTCGGTCCACGTGCCCGGCACCGGGATCTGCGTGCCCTGCACCGGTTGCGTCTTCCAGAGTCCCTCCGGGAACGGGTACCACGTCTTCTGCCCGCTCAGGCCCGGCCGGTCGGCGTGGTACGACGTCTTCGTCGCGACCAGTGTCTTCGGATCCACCTGCCGGACGTGATCCTTCGAGACCCCGTTGGCGTCGAGGTAGCTCAGGTTGTACATCGCGTCCGGGGCGGCCCTGACCCGCAGGTGCAAGGAGACGGAACCGGTGGTGCGCAAGGATTCTCCCTGCTCCCAGTCCGGCGAGAGGATGGGCAGCGCCGAACTGCCGAGCCCGGGGATCGCCAGCCCGCCCGGCACGCCGGGGTAGGGGAGCAGTGCGGCCGCGCCCGCGCCGGCCGCGGCCCTGGCCGCGTTCGCCGCGCCCGCGGTCAGCTCCCCGAGCACGTCGGTGGCGTCGGCGGGCACGGGGATCCTGGCGAGCACCGCCTTGCCCTTGACGTCCAGCTTGGCGAGGTCCTCCGGCCTGCCCGACTCGCCGAAGACGACCGGCAGCGACCGGTCACCCGGCCACTTCGCCGTCAGCGTCGGCACGTCGTAGGCGGTGGTCAAGGCACCCGACCGGAGGCCCTCGGCCGTCAGCTCGACGGCGGACTGGGCCAGGGTCGCGGTGTCCTGCAAGGAAATCGCCCCGCGCGCGGTACCCGCCACCGGGGCCACGTGGACGTCGAAGTCGCCGTTGCTCGTGACGAATCCCGACTCGCCGATGTAGCCGCTCGTACCGGGTCCCGGCGGAAGCACGCGACGCAGCATGACCGTACGGTCGCGCTGGTCGGTCGGGGCCGGGGTGACGAGTCGCGCGGGTACGGTGTCGACGGCGCTCAGCCGGATTTCCGACGTCGCGGGCACGCGGAGTTCGGACGCGCTCAGCCCGGACCACTGCCGTACCTTCGGCCCGCGTTCGTACGTCCAGCCCAGCGCCGAGTAGGTCCCGGCGGGCACCGAGAACCTGGCCACGCCGTTCACCAGGTCGGCGGGACGGCTGATCAGGTCGAGGAAGGGATCGTTGCGGTTCGCCGCGCCCGCGGAGTCGTCGATCAGCTGCGCCGAGGCCAGTTGCGCGGGGCCGCCGGTGGAGTCGAACATCCGCAGGGTCACCGGATACAGCGGTGGCGCGTTGTAGGTGCTGATCGGGGTGCGCACCGCCGTGGCCTTGTCGGCGGTCGTGGCCACCACCGTCCCGCCGTACACCCCGGCCGGGCCGGTGTCGGGATAGTCGGTCAGGTGCACGGTTTTCGTGCTCCTCGGCGGAATCGTCACCGATGTCGTGTCCAGCTTGATCCCGTCGGCGGCGGTCTTGCCGTCCCACGCGCGCGCGGACAGGCCGAGTTCCAGCGCGAGCGGCTGGTCCCCGTTGTTGGCATAGGTCAGTTCACGCGTGACCGGGGCCGTCGCCCGCTGATCCCGTTCGGTGCGGCCGAAACTCGTCACCGCGGGGCCGATCACCGTGCGGGTGACGGCCTTGCCGACGTCGACCACCCCGGCGCCCTGCTCGTACCAGCGCAGCCCGGCGTCCTTGGCGGTGGTCACGACGAGGTTCTTGAGCGTTTCCCCTGACAGGTCCGGATGTTGCTGGAGCAGGACCGCGGCGCTCCCGGTGACGTACGGGGTGGCCATGGAGGTGCCCGAAGCGCTGGTGTAGTCGGCGTCGACCGGATCGCCCATGCTCGTGCCCGCCGCGCGGGCGGCCGTGATGTCCACGCCGGGCGCGGTGATCTCGGGCTTCACGAGCGCGTCGCCGAGGCGCGGGCCCCGGCTGCTGAACGAGGCCAGCGCGTTCTTGCCGTCCACCGCGCCCACGGTCAGCGCGGAGGTCGCGGCGCCGGGGCTGGTGACCGTCCGGTCGCCGGAGCCCGCGTTGCCCGCCGCGACCACGAACAACGTCCCGGACTTGGCCGAAAGCCTGTCGATCTCCTGGCTCAGCGGGTCGCTGCCGTCGGTGACCCCGGCGCCGAGGCTGAGGTTGACGATCTTGGCGCCCTGGGCCACCGCCCAGTCGACGCCGGCGATGACCTGGGCGGTGTCACCCTGGCCGTCGGCGCCGAACACCTTCGCCACCATCAGCTTGGCGTCCGGTGCCACTCCCTTGAACCGGCCGCCGGAGGCCGCGCCGGTCCCGGCGGCGATCGAGGCGACGTGCGTGCCGTGGCCGTGCCGGTCCACGGTGTCGCCCTCGCCGCTGAAGTCCGCGGCGGCGACCGTCTTGCCCTTCAGATCGGGATGGTTCTCGTCGAGTCCGGTGTCCACGACGGCGATCGTGGTGCCGGCCCCGGTCAGCCCGGACCGCCACGCCGCGGGCGCGCCGATCTGCGCGGTCCCGCTGGTGCCCCTGTCCTGGGACACGCGGACCCGCTTGTCGGCCACGACCCGGGAAATTCCTTGCTGTAGCACGGGTTCACCCCGGGCGTCATGGGTGGCGAGGGAGCGCCAGAACTCGGCCGTCCCGGCTTTGCGCACCTGCATCCCGACGCTGTTGAGCGTCGTGAGCGGGAGATGCCGTTCGGTCTGGGGGAGTGGTCGCGCCCGGCTTTCCAGCGTGGTGGCCGGCAGTGGCGCCGGGTCGCCATATCCGGTGATGACCGGGATCGTCGCGCTGGACGCGTCGTCGCGGCCGTCCCGCACGAGCGCCGTGACGTTGAACAGATCCCGGCCGAGCTGCCCGCGGCCGACGAACGGGAGCGCGTCGGAGGGGTAGACCTCGAGGCCGTCGGCGGTGGTCGTGATCTGGAACGTGGGCGGCGGCTGGCCGATCCGCGCGGCGGGCTCGACACGGGCGGTACGGTGGCCCGCGGTGTCTTCGTCGTAGACGACCACGTCCCCGGTGAGCAGGGTGACCCGGTGCGTCCCGGCGTGGCCGGGCTGCGCGGCGGGACCGCCGGGAGCGGGAACCGCCCCGGCGATCGCCGCGCCGGGGGAAAGCACGAGCACGGTCGCGGCCGTCAGCGTCGTCGGCGCGCGGAGGTACCGCCGGTGCGTGCAACGGGAGCGGGTGAACATCGGCATCACTCTCCTCGGCTACCGCGGCGGGACCGCCGGACGCGGCTGCCGCGGGTGGGTGCTGTCGAGGATGAGCCACCGGTTTGCCGAAGAACATGACTCTCAGTGGCGGCCTGTCGCCGTTGGCGACACAGCGCCACGAAAAAGAGTCACAAAGCAGGGCCGGAGCCGCCCCGGTGGGGGCGCGGGCCCGGTGTGTCCCGTGCGGCAGGTGTCCGTGTTCAGTTGTCGGGGCCGGGGGTGGGCTGGCCCCGGTGGCCCACCCCCCCCAACAAAACATACACACACCCCCGGCCCCGCCCCCCCCGGGGGGCGCCCCGGGCCCGTTGTCTCCCTTGCGTCAGGTGTCAGTGATCAGTTGTCGGCGCCGGGGGTGCGCTGGTGCAGCGAGAAGTCGACGCGGTTGTTGTCGGTGTCGGTGCTGAGGACGTCGCGGGCGTTCGCGACGTTCTTCTGCTCGGTTGCCTGGGTTTCGGGCACCGCGGGCTGGCCTTCGCGCGCGGAGGTGACGGCCATGCTGAATCCGATGCCGTCGACCTTCACGCCCGTCTGGTTGAGCAGCGCCACGCCGCCGGTCGACGGGATGGCCTGGTCACCCATGAGGTTGAACGGCACGACGTTGGTCTGGTCCTGGATCGTGCCCGAGAAGTTCTTCGCGACCAGTACCGCGTACTGGCCCAGGTTGTCGCGCGGCTGCAGTTGCAGGCCCGCGGGCAGCGCGATGGTGTCGATCAGGTTGTTCGACGGCCCGTAGACCCGGAGCACGTAGCCGGTCAGGTCCACCACGCGCGGCGACACGTTGCGGAGCTCGATGAACTGGTCCTGCAGGCCGTTCTGGCCGCGGGTCGAGATCTCGTTGATCACCACGGTCGTGGAGGCGGTGGGCTGGGCTTCGGGCGAGGTGCCTTCGGTGGCGCTCGCGGCGCCGCCACCGAGGAACGTCGTCGCCAGAATCGCCAGCGCGGCCGAACCGCTCAACAGTCGACGCATGCCAATTGTCCTTTCCTGGAAAGGGGGATTTTATTTCGTCGGGGGATTTCTTCGCCGGGCTTCCCGGCTTCTCCATTGTCGTCGGATCGGGCGAGAATCATAAGGGGCCAGTTTTCTGGGGACTCTGTCGTTCTCGCCCATTTGCCGTCAATCGCGGCGGGCGCGCCGGTGTTCCCGTGCCACGGACGCCGCCGCGTCGAGGTCGTGGCAGGGCATGTCCAGCACGTCACTGAGCCAGTGCCGCCAGTACGGCCCGGGGATCCGCTTGCCGCGCTCCCAGCGGGAGACGTCTTCGCGGGTGACGCTGCCGTTGCCGGACAAGGTGAACAGCTCGTGGGCAAGGTCGCATTGGGACCAGCCCTTGGCGATCCGGCGCTCGGCGAGCAGACTGCGGATCTCGGCCGCGGCGCGGCCCGCCTCCCCGGCGGCGCCTCGCCCGGCCCGTGGGTCCGGTGTTCCGTTTCTTTCCCTGATCAACGTTGAAATGATCACGAAATCCAGGATAGAAATGGTGTACCCGGCGCACAGGATGCGCCGGGTACCCAGTCTTGCGATGATCGAGTACTCGCGGTACGAGGCCGCGATTCAGTTGTTCCGAGCGGCCGCCACGGTGTCCTCCGAATCGCCGACGGGTGGTGTGCCGCCGGTGAAATCGAACGACTTGAACAGTTCCTTCCTGCTGCCGTAGCCCAGTTTCTGCAATATCCGGCTGACATAGTTCTTCACGGTTTGCCTGGCGAGGTGCAGTTCGCCGGCGATCTCGTCGTTGGACCACCGGCAGAGCACGAGCGCCAGCACCTCCTCCTCGCGGCTGGTCAGCGTCGTCCCGGTGTGCTGCGTGGCCTCGCCGGCCACGCCGGCCGGTTCGGTGCCCAGCACCCAGGCGCGCTGCCCGGCCAGCGTCGAGCGGACCGCCTCCATCAGCAGATTCCGGTCGGCCGACTTGTGCACGAAGCTGTCGGCGCCCGCGTTCAGCGCGGTGGCGACGGCGGCGGGCGAGGAGTCGCCGGAGAACACCAGCACGGCCGCGTTGTCGAGCCGTTCCTTGGCGAACTGGCATATTCCCGCACCGGCCGGCTCGCCCGAGATCGACAGTTCGGTGATGACCATCCGCGGATGGGTTCGCTCGCATTGCCGCAGTGCTTCGGTCTCACTGCCCGCTTCGGTGACCGCCCGTACTTCGGCGGAGTTCTCGAGCAGCAGGCGGAGCGCGTATCTGATGAGCGGCTGATCGTCCACTACCAGCGTCGTGACGTGGTCCATGTGGTCCCCTTGGTGTCAGGTCGTGAGAACTACAACGTGAACCGAGGGCGGCAAGCAGAGGCGAAAGTCCTGACTTCGCGGGGCAGGTGGCACCCGGAGGTACGAGCACTCTTCGACCTCGATCACGTTCGCGCGGTGCGCGAGCCGGGCGGTCGCGGTCGCTACCGGGGTAGCTCGCGGCCGCCGGGAGGGACGGGAGGAAGAGCCGATCCCGTGGACGGTATGGCCGCCTGCGTGGTCACTTTCCTGACCGAACGCACGAAATCATCCCTTTCCCATCCTTGAGTGCGCGCGAGATGTGAACGGCATGTTTATACCCCGCTGTGTTGAAGGATCGTCACCGCCGTTCGAGTGGTGGCGAGTGGTTAAATGGTCAACCTTTATGGAAGGCGCTCATACGGCCGTTCGGGAGGGGATCGGGTGGGCTAACCGGATCGTTGTCGTTCCCGATTCGCTTCGGGGTTCCGGGTTTTGTTACAGTGTTCACCGGAAATTCCGACCCGGTGTGGTCCTGCGGAGCACGCGGGTCGGTCATCCGGAGTAACGGCCGGTTTCCGCGCACTTCCCGCCCGCGCGAGCGAACCCGGCCGGTACGGTCCTGCCGTCGGCCCGGCGTCGCGCGGGCACGGGAAAATGATTCCGCATTCGCGAGAGCGGGAATACCGGAATTGTTTCCGGCACGTTTTCGCCGGGGCGGCGGGTGCCCGGCGAAGGGTAGGCTTGCTTTCCCCGGGGGTGATCACCCACCATGGAGCGCATGACCCCGCGCGTGACACCGCCGTTCCGTGCCGACCACGTCGGCAGCCTGCTGCGGCCACCGGCCCTGCGGCGAGCGCGGGAGGACTTCGCGAAGTCGCTGATCAGCGGGGAAGAGCTCGGAACGGCCGAGGACGCGGCCATCCGGGAGGTCGTCGAGCTGCAGCGCGCGGCGGGGCTGCGCTCGGCCACCGACGGCGAGTTCCGCCGGGCCTCCTGGCACATGGACTTCATCCACCGGCTGCGGGGGATCGGCAAGAGCGAACGGAAGCTCCGCGTCACCTTCCACAACGCGGACGGCGACGTCGAGTTCACCCCGGCCGGGCTCGAGGTCACCGGAAAGATCGGCCTCGACGACGTCGTCTTCGGCGAGCACTTCGCGTTCCTGAAGTCCATTGTGGACCCATCGGTGACGCCGAAGCAGACGATCCCGTCGCCCAGCATGGTCTACTACCGCGGCGGGCGGGCCGCCGTCGACGAGACGGTGTACCCGGACCTCGAGGAGTTCTACGAGGATCTCGCGAAGGCGTACGCCGAGGAGATCGCCGGGCTGGCCGCGCTGGGCTGCACGTACCTCCAGCTCGACGACACCAGTCTCGCGTACCTGAACGACCCGGAGCAGCGGGCGATGGTCGCGCGCATGGGCGGTGATCCGGACAAGCAGCACGTACGGAACATCGCGACCATGAACGCGGCGCTGCGCGGCAGGCCGGCCGGGGTGCGGGTGACGACTCACCTGTGCCGGGGCAACTTCCGGTCGTCGTGGGTCGCGGAGGGCGGCTACGACTTCGTCGCGGACGCGTTGTTCTCCGAACTCGACGTCGACGGCTATTTCCTCGAATTCGACGATGAACGCTCCGGCGGATTCGAGCCACTGCGCTTGGTGCCCGAGGGTAAATACGTCGTGCTCGGGCTCGTCACGACCAAGCGGGGCGAGCTGGAGAGCGTCGACTCCCTGCGGCGGCGGATCGACAAAGCCGCGCGATATGTCGACCTCGGCCAGCTGTGCCTGTCCCCGCAATGCGGGTTCTCCTCGACCGAGGAGGGCAACGACCTGACACTCGACGAACAGAAGGCGAAGCTCGAACGCGTCGTGGAAACCGCCGCGCTCGTCTGGGGCTGACGGGAGCGCGTCACCGCGGCCCGTCCCGAACGGCGGATCGACACCCGCGTCGGCGAATGGCGAAAATGAACCGGCACGGCAATTCTGTCCTGCGTCACGGAACTGTCAGGAGAACACCGTGAATGTCGCCAGAATACTCCGCCTGTTCATTTTAGCGTTACTTTCCGCACTTGTCGGCGTCATCGGGCTCACCGGTTACGCGAGCGCTACGCCACCGAACATCCCCGACGCACCGACGGCCAAGGCTGAACTCACCGCGCTCCGCGTCGCGGAGGACGGCTCGATGGACGGATACTCCCGGACGAAGTTC
Organism: Amycolatopsis sp. NPDC059021; assembly: GCF_042739895.1. Lineage (NCBI taxonomy): Bacteria > Bacillati > Actinomycetota > Actinomycetes > Pseudonocardiales > Pseudonocardiaceae > Amycolatopsis > Amycolatopsis sp. NPDC059021. The sequence continues at coordinate 209,850 of NZ_JBHYIQ010000002.1, read as the reverse complement.
CCGCACTGGATCGACCAGGGGGACGGCTGCAATACCCGCGAAGTCGTCCTGAAGCGCGACGGCACCGACGTGACCGTCGACGAGGACTGTCGTCCGATATCGGGCAACTGGCGCAGCCCGTACGACGGCGAGACCTGGGATTCCCCCTCCGACATCGATATCGATCACCTCGTCCCGCTCGCCGACGCGTGGCGGACCGGGGCGGCTTCCTGGACGACGGCGAAACGGCGTGCGTTCGCCAACGACCTGGCGAGCCCGCAGTTGATCGCGGTGACGAACTACGTGAACCGGGAAAAAGGCGACAAGACTCCCGACGAGTGGAAACCGCCGCTGGTCTCGTATTGGTGCACCTACGCGAAAATGTGGACGCATGTCAAGCACAGGTGGCAGCTCAGCATCACCTCGGCGGAGAAGAGCGCGCTCACCGGCATGCTCGCCCGCTGCTGACCGGCCGGTACCACGTCGTCGCCGGGGTGCTCGATCCTGCCGGACGGAGCGGCGAGCACCCTGGCGGTCCGGCCGTCCGGCGACCTGGCGCTCCGGCGCCTGAGGTAACGAAACGGTAACGGCGCGGTCTCGGGTGAACCGCCGCGCCCGTGTGCCCGTATCAACCAGCGATGTCGCACGAATTCCGCTGCCGCGTCACCCCCGGATCCAGGGCATTTCCTTATCGGACGAGGTGAGAACGCCGACCCCGATTGTTCCGTCGATGACCCCTGCCTTTTTCCGTTCGTACGAGTAGTGAGGTGACAAATTCGATGGCGCAACGCAACGGGCGGCATCGGGTGTCCCGCCGCGCCAAGTTCGTGACCGCGGCGATCGCCCTGCCCGCCCTGGTGGGCGCGACGCTGGTGACCGTCACGACGGTCGGCAAGCCCGGCGATGCCAGTGCCGACGCCGTTGACGGCTCGTTCTTCGTGGACATCACGAAGGTCCGGCCGAACGTCAACGGCCCGAACCAGCAGGAAAGCGCTTCCCGTGGCACGTTCACGGTGGACTGCGGAAAGAACGAGAACGGCCATTTCAACCCCGACAACTTCATCGCGCAGCCGGGCGTCAAGAACGGCGCCCAGCATCTGCACGACTACGTCGGGAATCTTTCCACCAACGCCGATTCCAGCAACAAGAGCCTGCTGAAGGCCGGGACCACGTGCAGGAACGGGGACAAGTCGGCGTACTTCTGGCCCGTCGTCCGGATCGATCGCGAGGACGGCGGGAAGAACCCGCCGGCGGGGGAGAAGAAGCGGCAGCGCCGTGATCAGCAGACAAGGGACGGCCAGGACAAGGCCGCGCCCCGCATCGACTGCCCCGACGTCGGCAGCGCGCTGCCGGACGAGATCCCCGACCAGGCACAGCAGGAGATCGCGGGGAACCTCGACGACCTCGACCAGCGGACCGACGAGGCCAACCAGCGGCTGGAAGCGGCCCGGGGCCAGGGCGGCCCGGAGTTCGTCCGCACCACCATCCTCGAACCCCTTGCCGCGCACCGGAAAGCGGTCATCGACCGGATGGCGGGCGCGGCCGGCGGGCAGCCGCAGGACCTCGGCCGCCTGGCGCCCTGCGCGCTGAAGGACCGGGACAACCGGCAGGGGCTCGGCGACGGCGCGGACAACAGCGACACCGCGCAGGCCGAGGGGGCCGGGACGAGCAGCGGCCAGGCACTGGGGGAGGAGAACGACAACCTCGAACTCGACGGCAACGACGGCGAGATCCAGCGGCCCGCCACCGTCGCGCTGACCTTCCGGGGCAGCCCGGCGGGCCGGGTCACCGCGATGCCGCGTTTCCTGCGGGTGCTCTACGGCGACGCGAAGGTGACCACCAACGGCCCGAAGAACGCCCGGGATTCGTGGACCTGCACCGGATTCGAGAACCGCGTGCTGATCGGCAAGTACCCGATCTGCCCGCGCGGCAGCCGGGTCGAGCGCATCCACGACTTCCCCAGCTGCTGGGACGGCAAGCGGATCGACTCGGCCAACCATCGCGACCACATCGTCTTCCCCGGCCGGGACGGGCGCTGCAAACGGGGCTTCAAGGCGGTGCCGCAGCTGCGGGTGACGCTGACCTACGACATCCCGCCCGACGTCCAGCGGAACCGTCAGTACAAAGTGGACTCTTTCCCCGAGGAGAAGCACAATCCCGCCTCGGACCACGACGACTTCGCCAACGTGATGTCCCAGAGCATCATGAACCGCGTCGTGGCGTGCATCAACAAGGGCAGGACGTGCCGCGAATGACGGCCGCGCCGGGCCGGGCCCGCGGGGGCGGGCCCGGCTCAGGTGGTCAGCACCATGCCGTCGTCGGCGACCTCCCAGGCGCTCAGGTCCGCGGCGAGCGCGGCGGGCGAAAGGTGCGTGAGCACCAGGCGGCGGCAGGTGAGCCGTTGCCGGTGCTGGGCGAGCGTGCCCAGGTCGAGATGCCAGCGCACCGGTGTGGGCGCGTATCCCTCGCAGAGGAAGACGTCCGCGCCCGCCGAGGCGTCGAGAAGCGCGTCGGTCCACTCGGTGTCCCCGGAGTACGTCATGACGGCGCTGCTTTCGGCGTCCTCGACGCGGAGCGCGTACGCGGGCGCGCCGGAGGCGTGCCGCACCTCGAACGGTGTCGCCGTGAAGCGTCCGGTCCGGAACGGGGTCCGGTCGTGGTGCTCGGCAACGTGGACCGAGAACCGGCGCTCGACCTCGCTCGAACCGGGGTAGCAGACCTCCATCGCGGCCGTGAGCCGTTCGCGCGTGCCGGGCGGCCCGACGACGGTCAGATCGCGGGTGCGCCGGCGGAACTGGCCGTCGAGGATGAGGAACGGCAGCCCGCCGAAATGGTCCGCGTGCAGATGGCTGATCAGCACCGTCTCGATGGCGTTCGGGTCGATCCGCCTGCGCCGCATCGCCACGAGACTGGTGGATCCACAGTCGATCAGGGTGTGCGGGACGGAATTCGTATTCCCCAGCGCGATACACGTCTGAAACCGCCCGCCGGAGCCGAACGCGTCACCGCTGCCGGCCACCGTGATGTCCATGGGTGGTGTCGCCTCCCCGCTGATCGCTCCCGGTCATTTTCGTCCCCGCCGCTGACCAGGGGCAACTCGGTGACGGCGTGGCTGCTCAGCGTCAACTGTGGCCGACGACACCCTGGCGTGACATTGCCGTGTCCGTTTCGTAATGTTGCGCGAGCTTAGGCCCCGAATTGGTGAGTGATCGAAAATGTCCGGACGACATCGCAAGCGGAAGAGCACTTCCTGGAGACTGCCCGCCGGTCTGGCGGCCGCCGTCGCCACGGCCCTGCCCGCGACGGTGTGGCTGACCACCGGCAGCGCCCCCGCGGTGCAGCCCGGCGGCGCCGCGCTCGCCCTGCAGGCACCGCCGCCCCCGACCAGCTCCGCTTCGAGCACGCCACCGCCCCCGCCGACCACGAGTGCGACGCCCACGAGCACCACGTCGTCGCCTCCGCCGCCCACCACGGCCACCTCCAAGACCACCGCGGCCCCCGAGCCCGCGTCGTGTTCGACCACGCTCGCCGGGACCAAGCCCCACGTCGCGCAGGTCGGCAACCACATCAAGGCGAAGTTCGGCGTCAAGACCGTCGGCGGCGCGAACGGGCGCAGCGGCGGTGGTGAGCATCCCCTCGGGCTCGCCCTCGACTTCATGGTGGACACCGCCACCGGCAACCAGCTCGCCGAGTACGTCCTGGCCAACCAGAAGGCGTTCGGCGTCACCTACGTGATCTGGCGGCAGCGCTACAACGACGGCGGCGGATGGTCGATGATGGAGGACCGCGGCGGCACCACCGCCAACCACTACGACCACGTCCACGTGTCGTTTTCGCCGAGCGCCAAGGTGTCCGTGACCTGCTAGCCCACGCTGACGGCGTGGAGGTACCACGTCGCGTGCGGCAGCCACTGCTCCAGCCAGCGCCAGTCGGTGTTCGGCCCGGTGCTCGCGCGGCCCGGATCCCAGTGCAGCCCGCGGCCGTCCTCGCCCTTCCCGGTGATGCCGTTGACGATGCCGCCCGCGGACCGCAGCCAGCGCCACGAGCCCGCCGCGTCGCCGCTCGCGTATTCGAGGTACTGCGGCACGGCGCGGCCGGGGCCTTCCATCATGCACACGCCGAACGGGTTGACGCCGAGGATCCAGTCGAGCTGATCGAGCGCGTACGCCTTCAGTCGTGCGGAAAAGACCTTGTCGTCGGCGAAGACGACCGCGGCGTGCCGGGCGGCCGACGCGAGTGAGGCGATGCGGGCGTTCTCACCCTGCCACCAGACGTCGTCGGCGCGCGGCGCGATGTCGTGGGGCATGAAGAACCCGCTGTAGCGATTTCCCTTGCCGCCCTGGATCAGCTGACGTGCGTAACCGAACGGATTGGGCACCTCGGCGGTGACGGCGAGCTCGAACTCCAGCGAACGCCGGACGACATCGAGCACGCGTGCGCGGACGCCGGTGTCCGAGGAGCCCAAGCTGTCCACATAGGACAGTAGGCTGATTACCGGCAGCCCGGCGTCGGACGGGTGGAAGTACGGGCGGCCGCTGTCGTCGGCACGCCAGTAGTCGCGATAGGACCGCCAGGTCACGAGCCGCGCGAGGAGGTTCGCCGCCCGCTCGTCGGCTGCCTTCCGGTACTGCGTGTCCCGGGTGGCCTTGAACAGTTCCGTCGCGGCGAGGAGCGCGTTGTAGTCGTCCTGGATGTTCTCCTTCCTGTCGTTGGTCAGCTCGGGGTTGTGGGCTTGGAGATAGGCGAACGCGTCCTTCGCGGCGGCGAGGTAGTCGGCCTGCCGGTACTCACTGGTGACGCTGTACGTGCTCGCGCGGGCGAGCGCGGCGATCGCGAGTCCGCCGCCTTCGCGGAAGTTCACCTGGTGCGCGCTGAGGGTGCGTTGTGCCGGGTCGATGCCGAGATCGTCGCCCTCGGGCTGGGAAACCGAGCTGTAGAAGGACTTTCCCGGCGCGTGCACACGGACGAGGTAATCCGCGCCGAACAGTCCTTCGTCGAGCAGCCAGGACGTCAGCGCGGTGAAGTTCGGGTCGGTGCGGCGGACGAGGTTTCCGTGCGCGGCGAACAGGATCCACGCGGTCAGGGGGATGGACAGCGTGTTGAAGTACGAGAGGTTCGACAGCTGCGTGAAATGCTTGCCCCAGTCGGCCGCCGCGTCGTACCAGCCGCCGTGTGCGTCCCAGTGCTGTGCCGTGCCGCTGATCGGGAGCCGCCGGTCGGCCTTGTCGAACTGACCGTCCGAACGGGAGTCCCGGAAGAAGTGCGCGACCTGGCCGAGCGTGAGGCGCTCCAACGCGTTCTGCTCGATCCGGAACGGCCACGACGACATCGCGGCCCGGGCGCCGGGCAGGGTGACGGTGTACTCGCCGGGCGCGATGACCTCGGAGAAGTCCGCGATCCAATAAAAGCTCGGCGTCGCCGGGAACTGGTCACGCCGCCAGTCATCGACCGCGCCGGCGAAGCGGGCCTGTCCGCGAAACACGACGTCGCCGGACCGGCCCGTGACGGCGAAGGACACCGGTGCGTTCCGTGCCACCGTGCCGGCGATGATCGCGCGTTTACGGCCGGTCGCCTCGTAACCGACGTTGTTGACGAAGATTTCGTAGCGGGCGCGGTCTTCCGCGTCTTCGGGGGTGGCGGAGGCCGTACCGGGCAGCGCCGCGAGCCCGGCGACGCCCGCCGAGCCGACCAGGAAACGGCGTCGTGCCAGCCGTGCCAGTCGTGCCGAGGAGGAACCCGGGTGCTCCGCAGCCATGGCGTACTCCTCGGTCGGGGACACGGGGTGGCACCGAGTTAATTAGGAGCCTTTACTAATGTCAATGTCCGCTCCGGGTTTCCGTGCCGATGTCCCGTTGCGCGGTACGCCGATCACCCGTGTTCGGCGTGTTGCCCGCTTTCCCAGTGGAGGAACGCGTCCAGCGTCGCGGTGCGATGGCCGCGGGCCTGGTGTTCGATCCATTCCGCGCCGGAACCCGAGCGGACGAGATCGAGCAGCTGATCGTGCTCGGCGACCGACGCCGCGACACGTTCGGGCACGAACGAGAACGTCGACTCCCGGATCGCGGCCAGCTTCGTCCAGGCGCGTCGCACCGCGTCGAGGAGTTCCGGGTTCGGGCAGCGTTCGTAGAGCACCTCGTGGAACTCGTGGTTGAGCCGGGTGAACGTCACCGGGTCGAACTCGGTCAGGCAGTCCCGCATCCGCTCGTTGAGCCCGGCGGCCTTCGCCAGGCCGGCCGCGGTGACGTGCGGGGCGGCGAGCGCGGTCGCGGCGCCCTCCACGATCGCGAGCACCTGCATGGTGTGCCGGTATTCGACGGGGTCGATCGCCGTGACGGTGGCGCCCACGTTGTGCACGTAGCGCACGAGCCCCTCGGCCTCGAGCAGGCGGATGGCCTCGCGGACCGGTACCGGGCTCACGGCGAGATCCTTGGCGAGGGATCCCAGTACGAGCCGGTGCCCCGGACCGTAGTCGCCGTCGGTGATCCTGGCCTTGATGACCTGGTAGGCGCGCTGGGACTTGCTCGTACCCGCGGCCGGGACTGAGGAAGGCACGGCCTGATCATATACGACCCTGCTGGTTACCGCTGGATATTACGCGCTGCCTTGTTAGATCCGGTCAGACTATATACGATCTGGCGTCTGCATCGGGCGCCGCATCGGTAGCAAGGGAGCTGTCATGTCGCGATCGGCCGGGGGCATCGGGACCGAGCACCGGCGGGTCGTGCTCGCCGCGATGATCGGCACCACCATCGAGTGGTACGACTTCTTCATCTACGCGATCTGCGCGGGGCAGGTCTTCGCCACCCAGTACTTCGCGGTGCTGGGCAAGGACGCGCTGCTCCTTTCGTTCGCCACGATCGGCATCAGCTTCTTCTTCCGGCCGATCGGCGCCGTGGTCGCGGGGCATCTCGGCGACCGGATCGGCAGGCGGGCCATGCTGATCCTGACCCTGCTGCTGATGGGCGCGTCCACGGTCCTGATGGGCGTCGTGCCGAGCACCGCGGCCATCGGCGTGACCGCGCCGATCCTTCTTGTCCTGCTGCGGATCGTGCAGGGACTCTCGGCGGGTGGTGAGTGGGGCGGGGCCGCGCTGCTCGCGGTCGAGCACGCCCCGCCCGACCGCCGCGGGCTGTACGGCGCGTTCCCGCAGATCGGCGTCCCGATCGGGCTGCTGCTGGCCAACGGCGTCCTCGCGCTGGTCGCCGCGCTCACCACCCCGGCGCAGTTCCTCGACTGGGGCTGGCGGATCCCGTTCCTGCTCAGCGTGGTGCTGATCGTCGCCGGCCTGCTCATCCGGACCCGCGTCGCGGAGAGCCCGGTGTTCGAAGAGGTGCGCCGGGCCAAGGCCGCGTCGAGCCTGCCGCTCGCCCCGCTGTTCCGGCACCACTGGCGGCTGGTGCTGCTCGGCGCGCTGCTGTTCGCGGCCAACAACGCCGTCGGGTACATGACCACGGGCGGGTACGTCCAGTCGTACGCGGTCCGGTCGCTGCACCTGGACCGGTCGACGGTGCTCGTCGCGGTGATGATCTCGGCGGTCGCATGGCTGGTGAGCACACTGGCCGGCGGCTGGCTCGCCGACCGGAGCGGCCGGATCCGCGTGTACCGCATCGGATTCGTCGTGCAATTGCTCTGGATGTTCCCGTTCTTCGCACTGGTCGACACCGGCAGCGTCGGGCTGCTCGTCGTGGCGCTCATCCTCTTCGCGGTCGGTCTCGGATTCACCTATGGCCCGCAGGCGGCGCTGTATGCGGAGATGTACCCGACGCGGGTCCGGTACAGCGGTGCCGCTATTTCGTATGCGATCGGCGCGGTCCTCGGCGGCGCCTTCGCGCCGACGATCGCCGAAGCACTGCAGTCGGGCACCGGCACCGTGTACGCCGTCGGCGGGTACCTCGCGGTCATGACGATCATCGGGCTCGTCGCCTGCTTTTTCGTGCGAGACGAGCCCGGTCGCCCGCTCGGCGATGTCCCGCATGTCACGACCGGCGAGAACGCCGGGTGAGCAACTGGGAGACCTCGGACATGAGCAGCGCCAGCACTGCGACCGCCGCGGCGACGAAGCCCAGGCGCGCGGCGCCCGCCCAGGTGATGCCGAGCCCCCCGACGACGCCGGCCAAGGCGATCGCGAGGTACAGGATCGACGAGTGCAGGGAGACCAGGATCGGCGCCGAGGCGGGGTTCAGCTCGATCAGCCGGTGCTGCTGCGGAGCGCTCATACTGAACGCCGCCACGGCGAATACGGCCACGAAAGCGATCGCCGTGCCGAAGGACCACGAGACGAGTGGCAGCACCACCAGGCAGGCCGCCACCCACACCAGGCACAGCACCATGACACCGCGGCCGCCGACGCGGTCGGTCAGCACACCGGCGGCATAGCTGCCGAAGATCGCGACCACCCCGAAGACGAGCATGATCGTGGCCAGGCGCTGCCCCGAGTTGCCGGTGGCGCCGGAGAACACCTCGGCGACGTAGGTGTAGAGGATGTACACCGAGGTGAACGCCAGCATGGTCGTCGCGAGCGTGGTGAGCACACGGCCGTCGGCGAGTGGCGCGATCCGCTGCCGGATCCCCGCCGGGGCGGGCGTCGCCACCGCACGGGGCACCAGTGCCATCAGCCCGAGTCCGCCGAGCACCGCGAGCGCGACGACGAACCACATCGTCGCCCGCCAGCCGAGCTGACTGCCGACGGCGGTGCCGATCGGCGCGCCCAGGGCGGTCGCGGTGGTGAAACCGGTGAGCACGACCGCGATCGCCCGGCCCCGCCGTTCGGGCGGGACCAGCGCCGCGCCGGTGGCGGCCGCGACCGGGACGAACAGGCCGGTGCCCGCCGCCGCGACCGCCTGCGCGACGAGCAGGATCCCGAAGGCGGGGGACAAGGCCGCCGCCACGGTGCCGACACCGTAGACCAGCACCGCCGTGAGCAGGACCCGGCGGCGCGGCCAAGTGGTCGTCACCGTCGCGAGAATCGGCCCGAAAAGCGCGCAGGCGAGCGCGTAAACGGTGACGACCTGACCCGCGGCCGGTATCGGCACGCGCAAAGTCGCGCTCAGCTGCGGCAGCATTCCGGCCAGCACGAACTCGTTGGTCGCGACCGCGAACACGCCGAACCCCAGCACCGGAACTCCCCAGCGCGTAACGGTATTCGCCGCCGGAGCGGCGGTTTCTGTATACGTCATCTTCCCCACCGGAATACGTCTTCATGTGAATGGTGATCCCGTCACCACAATCCGGTATTCGCGTGTGGTGTGTCCAATAGCGGATTCTTACACCTGGTATCTTCTGCCGATATGGACCTTCGTCAGCTGGAATACTTCGTGGCGGTCGCGGAGGAGGGGAGCTTCACCGGGGCGGCGGCGAAGGTCCACGCCGCGCAGCCCGCGGTGAGCACCCGGATCCGTCAGCTGGAGCGCGAACTGCGGCAGACACTGCTGGACCGGTCGGGCAGGCGCGTGCGGCTCACCGAGGTGGGCGCCGCGGTGCTGCCGCGCGCCAAGGCCGCGCTCGCCTCGGTCCGGGAGATCCGCGAGGTCGTCGACGAGCACGTGGGGCTGCTGCAGGGCCAGGTGGCCGTCGGGATGGTCGCCTCTTCGCCGCTCTCGTACGACCTTCCGCGGTTGCTGGCCCAGTTCCACCGCGACCACCCGGCCGTGACCGTCACGCTCACCGAGTCGGATTCGGATCATCTGCTGACGAAGCTGCGGTCCGGCGAGCTGGACGCCGCGGTCGTCGCGCCCTCGGCCACGGCACCACCGGGGATCGAGCTGCTGGTCGTGGCCGACGAGCCGCTCGTGGCGACGGTCGGCCACGACCACGAGCTGGCGGGGAAGACCTCGATCACGGTCGAAGATCTCCGCGACCGGCCGCTGATCAGTTTCCACCGCAGCATCGGCGCGCGGGCGACCGTCGACGAAGCCTGCGCCGCGGCGGGCTTCCCGGCGCAGGTGGCGTTCGAGGCCAGCGATCCCGCGGTGCTGGCGGAACTCGCCGCCAGCGGTCTCGGCGTCGCCGTGCTTCCGCTGCCCATCGCCCAAGCACATCCCGCGGACCTGCACGTCCTCGAGATCCGTGAACCCGCGCTCCGCGGGCGCATCGCGCTCGCCTGGCGTGCGGCCGGGCCGGCCGGCCCCGCCGCACGAGCGTTGCTCGACCACCTCCGCGCCACGCTCGCCGGTTAGCCGTCGCACTGTCCACTGTGCACAGTGGGGTCGACGATACGGCTCGCCGCTGGCAATCTCGGAACCGGGAGTGTCGGCGTGCGTACTCGAAGAGGAGATGCGATGAGCTCGGCTCTGTGGCTGGACGGTGCGGTCGTAGTCGACGGTACCGGGCGGGATCCCCTGCCCGGTACGGGTGTTCTGATCGAGGACGGCCGGATCACCCGGGTCGGCGGTGAACGGCCCGCCCGGTCGGGCGTCCTCGACTGTACCGGGCTGACGCTCACCCCGGGGCTCATCGACGCGCACGTGCACTTCGGCCTGTCCAGCCCGATCGACGCCAGTCTGCGATACGAGCTGTCGGTCGCCGAACTCGCGGCCGACATGTTCGACACCTGCGGGCAGACGCTGGACGCCGGGTTCACCACGGTCCGGGACACCGGCGGGATCGACGGAGGGCTGGTGCGCGCCGTCGAGCGGGGCCGGGTCCGCGGCCCCCGCATCCTGCCGTGTGGCCCGGTCCTGTGCCAGACCGGCGGGCACGGGCATTTCGCCGCGGACTGGGAGCCGGCGAAGCTGTGGTCCGAACGCGATGTGCCCGGCCTCCGCGGTCTTTCGCTGCTGTGCGACGGCCCGGATTCGATGCGCCGCAATGCCCGCGAGGCGTTCCGGCGCGGTGCCACGTTCCTGAAGCTCTGCGTCACCGGCGGCGTCGTTTCCCGGCACGACAAGCTGAGCGACACCCAGTTCAGCGTCGAGGAGATCGCGGCGGCGGTGGCCGAGGCGGAGGCGCGGGGCACGTACGTGACCGTGCACGCGCACAACAACGCGGGCGTGCGGAACGCGGTGCGGGCCGGCGCGAAGTGTGTCGAGCACGGGTCGGAGATCGACGAGGAGACCGCGACCCTGATGGCCGCCGAAGGGGTCGCGCACGTGCCGACGTTGAGCGTGGTGGAGAAGCTGGTGTCGGACGCCGAGTCGACCGGGTTGTCCGCCGACATCGCCGCGCGGCTCGGCGCGGTGCGCGACGGCCAGATCGCGGGGCTGCTCGCCTCGCGGGCGGCAGGCGTGCGCGTCGGGCTCGGGTCGGACCTCATCGGCCCCGGCCAGGGCACGCGGGGGTCCGAGCTGGTGCTGCGGGCGAAGGTCGAGCCTGCGATGGCCGTTCTGGTGTCGGCGACCCGAGACAACGCGGAGATCCTGGGCATCGGACATGAGGCCGGCACGATCGAGCCGGGCAAGGTCGCCGACCTCGTCGCGTTCGAAGGTGATCCGCTGGCCGAACCCGCGATCTTCGGTGACCGGTCGAGGGTCGTGCTCGTGCTGCGGGAAGGCTTGGTGGTCAAGGACCGCCGCTGACACCGGTTGGTGGAGCACACAATCGGGGCAGCCGCCTTTCGGGCGAATCGACGAGGTGGGCCGGGCGCGGCATTCCTACTCTCGGGGTGGTGAAACGCCGGGCGCCGACGTAACCGCTTCGGCCCTGTGCGCCGGGACCCCGCCTCAGCTAGGGAGAACTCATGGCCGAGCTTCGCCGACCCGCCCTGTCCGACCTCGCCCGGTTCGCGGTGCCGTCGGATCCCACGATCTCTCCGGATGGCACTCGGGTCGTGTACGTCCTGCGCACGGTCGATGCCGACGCCGACGAGAACGTCGATCGGCTCTGGCTGGCCACGACGTCTGGCGAAGCGCCGCGTGAGCTGACGACGGGACGCGCCGACAGCGGCCCGCGCTTCGCCCCGGACGGCACCAGCGTCGCGTTCCTTCGGGCGCAGGACGGCCCGCAGCAGTTGTGGCGGCTCCGGCTGGACGGCGGCGAACCCGAACGGCTGACCGAACTGCCGCTGGGCGCCGGTACCCCGGTGTGGAGCCCCGACGGCAAGCGGATCGCGTTCTCCGCCCCGGTCGATCTGGCCGCCACGTCCGGGGAGAGCGAGCAAGCGCGGGGAGCACGGGCCGGCGCGCCGCTCACACAGGACCGGCTGTTCCACAAGCTCGACGGTGCGGGGCGGCTTCGCGACATCCGTCAGCACGTCTTCGTCCTCGACCTCACCGACCGCTCGGTGAAGCAGGTGACGAGGGGTGATTTCCATGCGAGCACCCCAGCGTGGTCGCCGGACGGTGAGAAGCTGGTCTACGGTAACGCGCTCACGGCCGACGCGGATCTCAGCGGCGAGTCCTCGGCGTACGTGCTGCACCTCTCGGACGACGAGGCCGAACCCCGGCGGATCGGACCGCGTGGCGGCACGGTGAGCGCGGTGAACTGGGCGGGCGCGGACATCCTGCTCGTCTGCGCGCCCGACACCGAAGTGCGCAACGCCCGGCTCGCGCGGGTCGACCCGGATACCGGGGACCTCGAGTACCTGACCGCGGATCTCGACCGCAACGTGATGCCGGGTGCGGGCGGCTACCCGGGCGCGCTCCCGCAGGCCTGGGCGGAGGGCATCTTGTTCTGTGCCAGGGATCGCGGCTGTACGCAGCTGTACACAACCGGTGCCGCCGGGACGAGGAAGCTGATCGACGGGAACCGCGTCGTGGCCGGGCTTTCCGTGGCGGGCTCCGCCGGCGTCGCGGCGCTCGTTGTGTCTACAGTGGACACAGTCGGCGAGGTCGTGCTGCTGGACCCCGCGTCCGCAGAACTCACGCCACTCACATCGCACACTGCGGACGCGTTCGGCGACGTCGAACTGTTCACTCCGGTGGAGCGCACGTTCACCGTCTCCGACGGCGGCGAGGTGCATGGCTGGCTGGTGCGCGACCCCTCGGCGACCGGGCCGCTCCCGTTGCTGGTGGACGTGCACGGCGGACCGCACAACGCGTGGAGCCCGGTGCTCGACCCGGCGCACCGGTACCACCAGGTCCTGGCCGCGCGCGGCTGGGCGGTGCTGCTGCTCAACCCGCGAGCCAGCGACGGCTACGGTGAAGACTTCCTGCGTGGCGCGGTCGGAGCGTGGGGTGAGGCGGACGAACGCGATTTCCTCGAGCCGGTGGATCAGTTGGTCGCCGACGGGACCGCGGACCCGAAGCGCCTGGCGTTGTGCGGCTACAGCTACGGCGGCTACATGGCCTGCTGGCTGCCGACCCGCACCGGTCGCTTCGCCGCCGTCGTGGCGGGCGGTGTCGTCAGCGACCTGGTGAGCATGACCGGCACCTCCGACGCCGGATCGGTGTTGTTCCGTTCCGAACTCGGGGTGACCTTCTGGGACGACCCCGCGCGGTTCGCCGCGCTGTCCCCGATCGCGCAGGTCGGCAAGGTCACCAGCCCGACGCTCGTCCTGCACGGTGAGGCGGACGAGCGGTGCCCCGTCGGTCAGGCCGAGCAGTGGTTCGGCGCGCTGCGTGCCCGCGACGTCCCCGCGGAGCTCGTGCTCTACCCTGGCGCGTCGCATTTGTTCATCCTCAACGGAAAGCCCTCGCACCGGGCCGACTACAACCATCGCGTCGTCGACTGGGTCGTGCGGCACACCCGCGCCGCTGCGCCGGACGGGGCGGTGTCGGCCGCGGTGCCCCTGGACCAGGCGTACTGGCAGCGACGGCTGGATCTGCTCGCCGAGGAACACGGAATCGTCGGGGCGTCGCTGGCGATCCATTTCGGCGGCGAGACCGCCGAAGCCGCGTACGGCGTGGTGAACAAGCGCACCGGGGTGCCCGCGACCCCCGACTCGATCTTCCAGATCGGCTCGATCTCGAAGGTGTACACCGCGACCGTCGCCATGCGGCTGGTGGACGAGGGCAAGCTGAGCCTGGACGCGCCGGTCGTCGACGTGCTGCCCGACCTGGTGCTCACCGACCCGGACGTGACGAAGCGGGTCACACTGCGGCATCTGCTGACCCATACCAGCGGGATCGACGGGGACGTCTTCACCGACACCGGCAGGGGTGACGACTGTGTCGAACGGTACGTGGCCGGCCTCGCCGAGGTCGCCCAGAATCACCCGATCGACGCGACCTGGTCGTACTGCAACTCCGGGTTCGTCCTGGTCGGCCGGATGATCGAGCGGGTCACCGGGCTGGTCTGGGACGAGGCGATGCGCGAGCTGCTGTTCCGCCCGCTCGGGCTGACGGCGACCGTGACGCTGCCCGAGGAAGCGTTGCTGCACAACGCCGCGCTGGGGCACGTCAACGGCAAGGACGGCGTGCCGGTGCCCGCACCGCGCTGGGAGATCCCGCGCTCGTCCGGCCCCGCGGGGACCATCAGCGCCAGCGCCCGCGAAGTCCTCGAGTTCGCCCGGCTGCACCTGCGCGGGGGAGTGGCGGCGGACGGCACCCGCGTGCTCTCGGAGGCGCTCGCCGCCGACATGCGGCGGAACCAGGTCACCTTGCCGGAGGGGGTGGGCCTGGCGGACTCGTGGGGGCTCGGCTGGTTCCGGCACCACTGGCAGGGCCACGAGATCGTCGGCCACGACGGCGGGACCATCGGTCAGATCGCGTGCCTGCGGATCCTGCCGGAGCGGGGTCTCGCGGTGTGCCTGCTGACCAACGGCGGCCCCGCGCGCGACCTCTACAACGCCCTGTACCGCGAGATCTTCCGCGACCTGGTGGACGTGGAGATGCCCGCGCCCTTCGGAAAACCCGAGGTTCCGGTGTCCGTGGACGCCGCGAGTGTCACCGGCGTGTACGAACGGGCGGGCATCCGGCTCGACGTGTTCGAAGAGCGCGGTGCGGTGCGGATGCGTGTGACCCAGACCGGTGCGATGGCCGAGCTGGGCGCAGCCGAACCGATGGTGCTGGATCTGGTTCCCGATAAGGAAAACCGGTACCTCGCGCGCATGCCAGGGGAGCGGCAGTGGACGCCCGCGCTGTTCTACCGGCTCGCCGACGGCACCCCGTACGTTCACTTCGGTGGCCGGGCCGCGCCGAAGCTCTGAGGTTCGCGGTGTCTCCTCGGCGATACCCCTTGGCCGGGGAGACACCGCTCTGCCGAGTCCGCTCGTCTTGCGCGCGAGTTCCACGTTCGCGTGTGTGAGTTCCACATTCAGGCTCCGTTGTCGTTGGTGCGGCGGGGTTCCAGACGCGGCTTCATGGTGGAGTGGGGTGGCCGCGCTTCACTTCAAACACGTTTACCAGACCCGGAGCGAGTGGTCATCTTTCGTCGGTCCCGGTTCGTGCTTCATTCTGCGGCGACAGGCAAGCTGGACGGCCGCGAATCTTGGCCAGGTACGAGAGATTTCCTTATGTGACAACGCATATTCGTCATTATAGTCCTCCGTGGACAGTTATGGTCAAGTTCGCTCGTGTGAGTGATTGGCTCGCACGAGTGTTCGAGGTACTGTCGAATTCGTGTCCAGTTCTGCTGTTTCCCAGTCCCCGCTCGATGCCGTCGGCGCCGACGTGGCTTTGTCCGACTATTGCGGTATAGGAAAGGAGATGTGCCGGTCGCAGGCGCGTCAGTTGCGTGCGCTGGAGCGGTATTCCGGATGTGCCGGGTCGCGAAGATCCGCCACCGCGGAGCTCGCTCTCGCCGCTGGTCTCACGGTGCGGCAGGCGGAGCGGAAACTGTCTCTCGCCGAGGCATTGGTCCATCGGTTGCCACGCACGCTGGCGGCGATGGAGGAGGGTGAGCTCGACGAACTCAAGGCGTCCAAGATCGCCGAAGTGACGGCCGTGCTGTCGGACGAGGCGGCGCGGCGGGTGGATGAGATCATCGTGCACCGGCTTGCCGGGAAGAACTCCAGTACTCTGCGGCGCGCGGTCAATGGGGTCGTCATGACCGTGGATCCGGACGGGTACGAGCGTCGCGCCCGTGCCCGGCGACAGACCCGGCAGGTACGGCTGCACCACGAGGACGAGACCATGAGCAGCCTTACCGCGAAGCTGCCGGTCGAGCAGGCCGGCGCGATCTATGCCTCGGTCGACCGTGCCGCGCGGAAACTCCGCCGTCTGCCGGGTGAGGAACGCACGACCGAACAACTGCGGGCCGACGTGTTCGCCGAGCGGCTGCTGGCTGCCCGCGGCGGTGACGCGAGTATCCGTGCGGACATCCATGTCTATGTCGACCTGCTGACCTTGGCCGGGTTGAACAACGAACCCGCGGAGGTGGCCGGGTATGGGCCTATCCCGCCGTGGCTGGCCCGGCAGATCGCCACCGAACCCTCTTCGACCTGGAGACGGTTGATCACCGACCCGGAAACCGGCCAGCTCCTGTCAGTCGGCCGGCACAAGTACCGGCCGCCGGCCGATTTGGACAGCTTCATCCGGGTCCGCGACCGTGAATGCGGCACCCCGGGTTGTCAACGTCCGGCCCAGTTCGCCGAACTCGACCACGTGGAGGACTGGCATGCCAAAAAGGGCGAAACCAGTGCGGACAACCTGGGCGGACGCTGCGGCTTCCACCACAAAGTCAAGAACGAACCCGGCTGGTACCACATCCCCCACGAAGACGGGAGCTACACGATCATCACTCCCACGGGACGCAGATTCATCCACCATCCTCGGCCATTCCACCCACCCCGCACAGCCGCCTGACACCGGCCGACGGCAGAGACGGCGACGTCGCGCTTCGTCGCACCGAACAGCCGGTGCTGCGCATTTTCAGGGTCGGCGTCGCGCCCGTGATCTCGAGGCCGATCTGTCCACAAAGGTCAGATCGGCGTCAGGCTGGGACGAACTACAGGAGGGGATGAATGAGTGAACGGCCCCTGACCGCCGATGAACGGAGATCACGCAGGCACGTTGCCGCGCAACCACTCCACGGCCTTCGCCCCGGCGAAGCCGATGAATGCGTCCCGGGCGGGAACCTGCGAACGCGCGTCCTCGGCACGGGTGAAGACCGCGACCGCGTACCGGCCGCCGCCGTCGAATTCGACCACGCCGGATTCGTTGCGGACCGTGGGCAGGGTACCGGTCTTGCCGGAGACGCGGACGTCGTCGCCGGTGAATCCGGACCGCAGCCGATGAGGCCACACCTGCCCGCCCAGCCAGCGCCGGACGTCGGCGCAGGCCGCCGGCGGTGCCGCCTCGTCTCGCCAGATCATCTCGAGCAGCCGCGTCGTCTCCGCGGGTGTGGAACGGCAGGTTTGCGCGGGGTCCAGCGCCCGCAGGCACGCAAGCTGCTCGGCCGACAGGTCGCTCAGCGCACGCTCGTCGTCCGCGTAGTCGATGCCGAGATCTTCGGCGACAGTGCTCAGCAACTCGGCACAGTTCGCGGGAACCGCTGTTCCCGGCAGCTGAAGGTCCGCGAGGAGCGCCTTCACCGACTCCTTGGTCACCTTGCCGAGCACGAGGTCGGTGGCGACGTTGTCGCTGACGCTGATCATCAAGCCCGCCAGCGCGTCCCAGGACAACGTCGTTTCGTGGGGAAACGTGGCGAGCCCATACGGCGACGGTGGCCCTTCACCCGGCCGCACGGTGACCTGCTCGGCGAGGTCGATCGCCCCCGTGGCGGCCTGCCGCGCCAGCTCCACCGCCACCGGCACCTTGAACACCGACGCGGTCACCACCGGATCTTCGTCGCCGATCCCCAGTTCGGGGCCGCCGTCGACGGACTGAGCGTGCAGCCACACCCGTACGCCTGCCCGTGCGGCCTCGGCCTGGATCTCGGCGATCGTGTCTTCCCGGGTTCCCATGGTTCTCCTCACTGTCCCTTCAGAGCCGTCCCCCAGAGCCGTCCCCTGCAGCGCTGGCCGCCTCAGCGCTGTCCACTTCGGATCGGCCGTCCCGCGGTGGAGGTGGTGTCGAGTTTCCCGTCGGCGATGACGAACTGCCCGCCGACCAGCAGGTGCCGGACCCCGGTGGAGGGCGCGACGACGAGGTAGTCGCCTTGTTCGGCGAACGTCTGTGGATCGAAGACGACGAGGTCGGCGTCGGCGCCTGGCTGGATGCGGGCCTTGCGGCGCATCGAGGGCACGGCTTCCTCCAGGATCCGCGCCGGGACCAGCGTGCACCGGTGGACGGCTTCGGGCAGCGACAGCACACCCAGCTCGCGGACCAGCCAGCCGAAGGTCCGCCCGTAGCAGCCGGTGCTGCGAGGGTGGGTCAGCGACGCGTCCGGCACCGGCCAGTCGTGCAGCACCGGTGCGCCGCCCGGGGCGACGATGGGTGTGGCGTCGGAGGCGATCGCGGTGTCCGGGAAGAGCAGCGACCGCAGCAGCAACTCCCGGTCGGCTTCGAGGGTTTCGTCGGCCCACTGGATCACCGCGGCGCCACCGGGATCGTTGGCACGCAGCTCGGCCAGGCGTTCCGCGTCCGCGACGAGCTCTCCGGTCGGCAGGTAGCGCAGCCGGTCCGGGGTGATGCCCATCCGCGGCAGCTTCTCGGGGGCGAGGAAGTCGGCGCCGATCACGGTCGATCCGGAGCCGTACGGGTATGCCTCGGTGGTGACCTTGACCCCGGTGGCCTGCGCGCGGGCGATCGCTTCGGCGATCTCGTCGATCATCCGGTTCGACGTGCTGTTGACGTGGCACATGTGCATGTGTGCGCCTGTGCCCGCCGAAGCGGCGATGACCTCCAACGCCGCTTCGAGCGACGTATGGGGCTCCAGCGTCGAGATGTAGCGGGTGTGGGTGAAGGTCGGCATGCCCAGCTGCTCGGCCCGGCGGGCGAGCGCGAAGTACTCGGCGGTGCCCGTCTCCGGCGCGTAGCCGACGAGTACGCCGATCCCGATGCCGCCGTTGTCGACCTCACCGGCGACGTGGTCGAGCAGCCGGTCCACGTCCCGCCCGCTCGCCGGGATCTTCCACAGTGGACGGTCGTGGTTCGCGCCGAACATCGTCATCGGATCGGCCAGCGGCGCGTCGTCGAACAGCATCATCCGCGACAGCAGCCACGAGGCCGAGAAGCCGTAGTTGACCGGCCGCCCGTCTTGTTCGGCATCGGCGAGCGCGGCCGACACCGAAGCGGCGCCGGCCTCCAGCTCGAGCGCGGTGGTCACCCCGTCCATGGCCTGCAGCAGCAGCCCGGTCCTCGACTGCGCGTGGCTGTGCAGATCGATGAACCCGGGAGCGAGCACCATCCCGGAGACGTCGATCGTCCGGCGTCCGGCCAGCGCAGTGTCTGATACCGCAGTGTCTGATACCGCAGTGTCCGACACCGCGGTGATCGTCCCGCCGGTGACGCCGACATCGCGGATGCCGTCGAGGCCGGTCTCGGGGTCGATCACCCTGGCGCCGGTGAAAACGATGTCGCACGGCTGGCTGCCGTTCGCGGCGGGGCTCATGCGACAGCCCCGACACGGCGCGCGGCGAAAGCGCCGTTGAGGAAGTGGGAGGCCTTCCCATCGTCCCCGACGGAGAACGCGACGTCCCAGAGGTGGTCACTGCCGAGAGCGTCGTCGGCGGGCAAGAACCGGTGTCCGCCGAGCGCGTACAGCTCCGATGTCACCGGGGCGCGGTCGCCGTGCAGTTCCGAGGGCTTCTTGACGGCCATGGTCACGAACAACACTCCGTTCTCGGCGCTCACCCGGTAGCGCGTGTCGGCGGATTCGTACTCTCCGAGGTAGGGCGCCGGATCGACCGGATCACCGGGTACCTTGGCGGGACGGCTCGGCTTCTCGACGCCGAGGACCTCGCCGAAGACGTGGTCGAAGACCCGGTCGGCGAAGTGATAGCCACGGTTGGCGACGTTGACGGTCACCGCGACCGCGGCGTCGAGGCCGGGAGCCCACAGCAGCGTCGACGATCCACACGGGGTCGTGCCCGAATGGCCGAAAATCCTTACCCCGTCCCAAATTTTGGTGTACGGGCCGAGACACCAGCCGTCTGCGAGCACCTTGGCGGGTACGTCCACCTGCTGGGTCTGCATCTCGGCGACGGCGTGCTCCGACAGCACGCGGGTGCCGTTGGCGGCGAGTCCGCCGCGCAGGAACACCTGGCCGAACCGGACCAGATCCCCGGCGCTGCAAGCCAGAGACGACCCCGCGGGCCCGTATCCGCGCCCGAAGATCCACGGTTTCGCGTGCTCGACGCCGTCGTCGGTGCGGACGTGGCCGACGGCGACGGGATGATAGAGCTGGTTTTCGGGCAGGCTCGCCGCGTGCCGGAGCCCGGCCGGTTCGAGGAGCCGCTCGCGGAGCGCTTCGTCCCACGTGCTCCCGGTCAAGGTTTCGACGATCAAGCCCGACACGTTCGTGGAAGCGTTGGTGTACCCGAATGTCCGGCCCGGCTGGGCGATCACCGGGAGGTCGGCCACCAGGCCGACCGACGTGCGCACGGAGTCGTCGCCGCGGCCGGTGTCGGTGTACGGGCCGTTGTCGATGCCGCTGGTCATGGACATCAGCTGACGCGGGGTCACCGAGGCGGTCGCGCGATCGTCGCCGAGGCGGAATCCGGGGACGTACTCGGCGACCGGGGTGTCGATGTCCACCAGCCCGGCGTCGGCGAGCTGCATGACCAGTGCGGCGGTGAACACCTTCGTGGTGGACCCGATCTGGAACAGCGTGTCACGGGTGACCGCGCGGCCGGTCGCGACGTTTTCGATGCCGACGGGGCATTCGGCGAATTCGTCGCCGATGGCGAAGGCGACTTGTGCGCCGACGATGCCCAGCTCGTTCGCCGCTGTCTCGGCCACCCGCGTCAATGCCGCGGTGTCGATGGTCATCCGTGAGCCTCCTTCACTGCGCGAGAACGCTGGTCGTCTTCGCAGCCTACGGCGCGTTGCCCCGGGCTCGACTGTGCCGGATTACGAACTCCGGCCGGGTTTTTCGGGCCCGGGAACGACTCCGGAAGTGAGCTGATCAGCTTGCGGGTGTAGGAATGGACCGGCGCGTCGAGTACCCGCGCGGTGGGTCCGTGCTCGACGACGTCGCCGCGATAGAGCACGAGGACGTCGTCGGTGATCTGCCGGGCCACCGCGAGGTCATGGGTGATGAACAGCAGGCTGGTCCCGGTCTCCGTGGTCAGTTTGCGAAGCAGGCCGAGGATCTGCGCCTGCACCGACACGTCGAGGGCGGCCACCGGTTCGTCGCAGACGATGAGCTTGGGGCGCACCGCGAGCGCGCGGGCGATGGCGACCCGCTGCCGCTGCCCGCCCGAAAGCGCGGCGGGCTTGCGTGCGGCGAACTCCCCGGGAAGCCCGACCGTGCGCAGCAGCTCCCTGACCTCGGCGGGCACGTCGGCCGGGACTTCCGCCCGCTGCCGGACGGCTTCGGCGAGCGTGGACCCGATGGACAGGGACGGGTTGAGGGAGGAGTACGGGTCCTGGAAGACACATTGGACGGCGCGTCGAGCGGTGATCCGGTCGCGGCGGCTCAATCGGCGATAGGACGTGACATCGATGCCGTCGAGTTCGATGCTTCCCTCGGTCGGTTCGCTCAGCCCGAGCAGGCAGCGAGCCAGGGTGGTCTTGCCGGAACCCGATTCGCCGAGCACACCGAGGCTGGAGCCGGCGGGCAGCGTGAGGTCGACTCCGTGCAGCACCTCGACTCCGTGCCGTCGGGAACGTCCACTGTAGAACGTCTTCCGCAGGCCGCTCACCCGCAGGACGGCCGCACTGTCCGGCCGCGGCGCCGGGTCGTCCACTTCGGACTCGGCGACGGTCGCCGCCAGCTCCTCGGCGATGCGGGGAAAGGCGATGCAGGCGGTGAACCGGCCGGGCATGCGCTCGGCGAGCGTGGGCGCATCGGCTGTACACGCCGGTTCCGCCCAGGCACAGCGGCCGGCGAACGGGCAGCGGCCGGCGACGTCGTCGGCGTGGGGCACGGAACCGGGGATACCGGCCAGTTCGCGGGTCCGGACGTGGGCCGAGGGCACCGAGCGCAGCAGCCCGGCGGTGTAGGGGTGGGCGGGCGCCGCCGTGATCTCCGTGGCGGGGGAGCGTTCCACCAGCGAGCCCGCGTACATCACGAGGACGCGCTCGCTGACCGACATCGCGACACGGAGATCGTGCGTGATGAACACCAGCCCCATCCGCCGGGTGCGCTGGATTTCCTTCAGCAGCGCCAGGATCTCGCTCTGCGTCGTGACGTCGAGCGCGGTCGTCGGCTCGTCGGCGATCAGCAGTGCCGGATCCTTGGCCAGCGCGGCGGCGAGCGCGACCCGTTGCAGCATCCCGCCGGAGAGCTGGAACGGGTACTTCGCGGCCACCGCCGGGTCGGTGATCCCGACCTCGTCCAGCCTGCGCTGGATCTCGGCCCGGAGCGTGCGCCGGTTTCCGCGCACGGCAAGGCTTTCCGCGAGGTGGGTGCCGATCGTGAGTACCGGGTTGAGCATGGTGAACGGGTCCTGCATGAGCAGGGCGAGCGCGCGGCCGCGTAGGCCGCGCAGCGTGGTCTCGTCCGCGCCGATCAGCTCGGTTCCGGACGACTCGGTTCCGGACGACTCGGTTCCGGACGACTCGGTTCCGGAAAACACTGCCGAACCGCTCGCGCGGACCGACGGCGGCAGCAGCGAGATGAGCGCCTTCGCCGTCATCGACTTCCCGGAGCCGGATTCGCCGACCAGGCACACGGCTTCGCCCGGGGCGACCTCGAAGCCGACCTCTCGCACCAGGGTGCGCGGTCCGCCGCCCGAATCGTGCGTGACGGTCAGATTCCGTACGCGCAGCAGCGTTTTGTCCCCGGTCATCGGGCCTCCCGGTGGGCGAGACGGTCGTAGATCCCGTCGCCGAGCACCGTGACCGACGCCGCGGCCAGGGTGATCAGCATCGCGGGCACGATCGTCGCGGCGGGGTTGAGGTCGAGGATGTCCTTGTTCTCGGCCAGCATCAGGCCCCAGTCCGGGGTGCCGGGCTGGATGCCGAGCCCGAGGAACGCCAGCGCCGACAGGGCGACGAGCGCGGTGACGAAGTCGAGCAGTCCGTTGGTCAGCACTGTCGGCAGCACGTTCGGCAGCAGATGACGGCCCATCACGCGGGTACGGCCGACGCCGAGCGTCACGGCGGCTTCCACGTAGGGCAGCCCTCGCTGGGCGAGGACCGCGCTGCGGACCATGCGGATGTCGGCGGGCGCGGTCAGTACGATGAGGACGCCGACCGTCACCGGGTACGAACCGCCGAGCACACCGACCACGACGATCGCCACCAGCAGCGGCGGGACCGCGTAGATCAGGTCGATCGCGCGCATGATGAGCGCGTCGACCCAGCCGCCGGCGAACCCGGCGAGCAGGCCGATCGCCGTCGCGAGCACGACGGTGCAGGCGGCGACGATCAACGGGCCTGCCAGCGCGTGCCGGGTGCCGTCGAGAAGCCGCGAGAAGACGTCCCTGCCGAGGCCGTCGGTGCCGAGCCAGTGGTCCGCGCCGGGGCCGAGCGCGGCGTCGGCCAGGTGCTGGGCCCCGGGATCCTGCGGCGCCAGCCACGGCCCCAGCACGGCCGCGATCAGCAGCAGCCCCAGGACCGCCGCGCTGGTCACCGTCGACGCCGGGATCCGGCGGGCGCCCACGATCGTGGTCATCGGACACCTCCGGTGTGCCGGGCGCGGGGATCGAGGACGAGGTAACACAGGTCCACGAGCAGGTTGACCACGATCACGACGGTCGCGGTGATCAGCGTCAGCCCCTGCACGACCGGGATGTCCTTGGTGCCGACGGAGGTCACCAGCAGTGAGCCGAGCCCCGGCAGGCCGAAGATGTTCTCCACGAGCACCGTGCCGGACAGCGAGTAGGCCAGGACCATTCCCGCCGAGGTCACCACCGGCAGCGCCGAGTTCCGCAGCGCGTAGGTCCGCCAGATCCGGCTGCCCGGGAGGCCGCGGGAACGGGCGAAGCTCACGAAGTCCTTGGCCATCACGCCCATCGCGGCGGCCCGGGTCTGCCGGGTCACCACCGCGATCTGCGCGACGGCGAGGGCGATCGCGGGCAGCGTCAGATGCCACAGCCGGTCCAGGCCCGCGCCGCCCGCCCCGAAGATCGGGAACAGGCCGGTCGCCAGGCCCAGCACGTACAGCAGCACCAGGCCGATCACGAACACCGGGGCGCTCATGCCCGCCAGCGCGGCCAGCGTCACCGCGCGGTCGGTGGCCGAACCACGCCGGGTCCCGGCGAGCATGCCGGCGGGCAGCCCGATCAGCAGCACCAGCACGAAGCTGAACAGTCCCAATTGGACGGTCACGCCGAGCCGCTGGCCCATGAGGGCCGTGACGGTCTCGCGCGACTGGATCGACCGGCCGAGGTCGCCCCGCACCACCGCGCCCAGCCAGTCCCAGTACCGGGTCAGGAACGGCGCGTCCAGGTGATACTCGGCGCGGATGCTCGCCAGCAGTTCCGGCGACGCCGGGCGCGTGCCGAGCAGCATCCGCACCGGGTCGCCGGGGCTGAGCGCGAGCAGGCTGTAGATGAGGAACGAGACGATCACCAGCAGCAGGACGGTCGTGCCGAGCCTGCGGACGAGGAAGATCAGCGCGTCCACGAGCGGCCCCCGGTCATTTCGCGGCCGCCCTGATCAGCGAAACCCAGTTGCTGTTCAGGAGAAAGGCGGTGCTGATGGGCGGGTCGAAGGTGAGCCGGTCCGCGATGGCGATCCCCAGCTGCGATTCGAACAGCGGGACGTAGGGCAGTTGCTCGGCGGTGGCGCGCATGAGGGTCCCGAGCTGTTCGGCGCGCTGGTCGGTGCCCGCGGGTTCGGCCAGCTGGACGAGGACGCGCTGGATGTCGTCGGGAAAGAAGTTCGCGGTGTTGAGACCGTTGGGGCCCGCCGACTTCTTGCCGTACAGGACGCTGGCCATCTCGCCCGCGTACGGCGTCCCGCCGCTCGCGCGGAGAATCTGCATGCCCAGGTTCTGGTGTGCGTAGAGCTGTGCGACCCACTGCTGGTCCGGCAGCGCCTTGAGGTTCAGCCTGATCCCGAGCGGCGCCAGGTTGGTCGCCAGGTTTTCCAGCGTCAGCTGGGCCCACGGCTGACTGGTGGTGAACGGTACCTCGGTCGTGAATCCCTGTGGGTGAGCCGACTGGGCGAGTTCGGCACGGGCCTTGGCGAGGTCGAACGCCTGCCCGGGAATCGACTTCGTGAGCTGATCGGACTTTTCCTTCCCCAGCGTGGAAGAGAGCTGGACACCGGAGATCATGCTCGCCGCGAGCGTGGCCTTCCCGCCGAACGCGGGCTGGAGCAGGCCCTGGCGGTCGACGGCGGCGGCGATCGCGCGCCGCACGTGGACGTCGTCGAAGGGCGCTTGGGTGATGTCGAACGAGAGGTACATCGAGCCGGGCGACTGCGGGTACACCGTGGCCACACCACGGGTCTGTTCCCACTGGCGGGCCCGCTGCACCGGGAAGTCGAAGGTACCGTCCACCGCGCCGGACTGCATCGCCAGCCGTAGCGCGTCCGGGTCCGGGATGACCTTGATGGCCACTTCGGCCACCTTCGGCCGGACGCCCCAGTAGCCGTCGTTCCGTCGCAAGTGGACACCGTCGGTGGAGAACGACGTGACCTGATAGGCGCCGGTGCCCATGCCGGGTTTCTGCCCGGTGCCGAGGTCCTTGCCTGCCGACTGGACGTACGCCTTCTGCTGGACGAACCACACGATGGCGGGCACGTACTGGAACAACGCGTCCGGCCGGGAGAGCTTGACGGTGACCTCCGCCGGTCCGGTGACGTCCACGCTCTTCACCGCCGGCAGGTACAGCGCGCTTTCGGTGCCGCTCGCCGGATCGGCCTGCCGCGCGAGCGAGTACGCGACGTCCTCGGCGGTCATGGGCGCGCCGTTCCAGAACTTGACGTCGGTGCGCAGCTGGTAGACGTAGGTCAGCGGATCGGGCGAGGACCACGACTTGGCCAGGCCGGGCTGCAACCGGCCTTCGGCGTCGATGGTCAGCAATGCGTCGAACGCCGCGACGATGGGCAGTTCCGATCGGGTGTCGAGGGCGTGCGCGATGTCGAGCGAGCGCGGCGGGCCACTCGCCGCCCACGTGATGAGCGGGACGTCGGCGTCGGTCGCGGCTCGTGGCCCCGCGGCTCTCGGCACTCCTCCGGTACAGCCGGTAAGGAACGCGGCGGCCACGACCATGGCGCCCAGCAAGGAAAATCTCGTCAGCATGGAGCGGTACCGCCTTCGCCTACGGGGACCTGGCTCACGGGGTGATCGGGAGCAGAGTAGGCAGGCGGTGACCCACGCCACTTCGTGAGAACGCACGAAAGCGGTCCGCTCCGGTCGTGGACTTCACCGAGTGGGCAGCCCACGGACCGGGCGGCGGTCAGGTGGCGTTCACCCGGCGGCGGGCATCCGCCGCAGCCGGTGCAGCCGCAGATCGATGAGCGCCTCGAAGCGGGCGTCGGGATCGGTGAGGTCGAGGCCGCTGATCTCGCACAACCGGTTGAGCCGGTAGCGGAAGGTGTTCGGATGGATGTGCACCGCGGCGGACGCCTTCGCGATGTCGCCGAAGGCTTCGAGATAGGCGGCGAGGGTGCCGGTGAGGTCCGAGCGGTGCTCGGCGTCGTAGGTCAGCAGACTCGTGACGGCGCCGTCGTGGTCACCATCGTCGCTACCCGAGATTTCGGCCAGGCGCAACAACAGCAGGTCGAGACGTACCGAGCGGACCGTGGCGCAGCGTTCGGCGCGGCCGGTTTCGCGCAGGACCCGGAGCACGACGTCGGCGTCGGTGCGGGAGCGGACGATGCCCTCCGGCGCGCAGGCCACCCGGCCGATGCCGACGCGGAGCGCGACCCGGGTTCCCATGCGCTCCAGGAAATCCTCCGCGACACGCAGCGCCATGGCTTCGCCGTCGGACTTCCCGGACACCGGGAGCAGGCCGTAGACGACGTCGCCCAGCGTCGTGGCGGCGGCCGAGCGGTGCAGTGCGCTCAGGTGCAGCGCCAGCGCGTCGGCGACCCGCCGGATCTCCGCCGCCCGCTTGACCTCGTCGTCGTCCGCGGTGGCGGCGAGTTCGAGGCCGAGGACGCACACCGGCTTGTCCCGTACCCCGAGCCGCCGGGCGGCCTCGGCGGGATCGCCGCTCCGGTCGAACAGCCGGGCCACGAGCTCGGCGCGCAGCCGGGCGTCGACCGACGAGCCCGCGCGTTCGCGCAGCAGGTGCAGCGCGACGATCTTGGTGGCGTCGATGAAAGCCTGCTTGCGGTGTTCGGTCAGCGGTTCGGACACGACCGCCCACAGGAAGCCGAGCACCTCGTCCCCGGCCCGGACCGCGATCGCCGTCCGGGGGAGCGCACTGTCGGTGATCGCCGGGACGTACACCGGTTCCTTGCTGCGGTAGAGCTGCTGGAAGATCCCCATCTCGGTCAGCGTGCGCGTATGCCGTTCGGGAACCTGGCGGCCCAGCACGGTCTCGACGCGGCCCTCGTCGGTGTTCTCCTGCCCGCTGGAGAACGCGAGCACCCGGGAGGAGCGGTCCTCGATGGTGACCGCCGAGTCCAGTAGCGCGCCCACCGCGTTGGCCAGCTGGAACAGGTCCCCGGCCGGATATCCCGCGATCTCCTCGTCCGGGTCGCCGAACTCGGGTGGATCCAGCAGGGTCCGCAGCAGGACGACGAGCTGCTCCCAGGACGCGGCCCGGCTCACCTCCAGGACGCAGACACCGCTTCGCAGCGCGGTTTCGCGGATGCCGTCGTCCAGCGGGGCCGGGGTCTTGAGCAGTAACGCCGCGCCTTCACAACGCTCGAGCTGGGCCAGCAGCGACGCGACCGTCGCGATATCGGTGACCCCGACACCCAGCAGGATCCCGCCCGGCGCGACGGTCACGCCGTCGGCCGGGTCGTAGATCGACACCGAGCTGACCCGCAGATCGGCCTCGGGCGGCCCGGCGACCACCTTCAGCAGCGTGCTCCCCAGGTCGTCGACGACCCGGCCCAGGCTTGGTCGGTGCCCTTCGGTCACGGGTCATCCCCTCCTCGTCCGGGTGGTCAGCGGGGCGAGGAGGGCGTCGAGGCCTTCCTCGAAGATCTCTTCCTGCGTGCGCATCGCGTCGTCGAGACCGGCGCCGAGCTTCCGGAGCGTCGGGTAGTCGTCCGCGGGCAGCTTCGCGAGCGAGGCGCGGACCTCGTTCCAGTACACGAGGTTGTGGTCCCAGTCGTGCCGGGCGGGGTAGCGGAACGCGCAGCCGACGACGAAACGCTGGATCACCGCCAGCAGGCCGACCGCGCCCGGAATGTCCATTCCGGACTCGAGGAGCGCGGCGTACAGCCGCTCGCTCACCCGGAGCTCGCCGGGCGCCGGGATGGTGCCGGTGTCCACCAGATGCAGCCCGGGATACTGCAGCAGCAGCGCGAAATGCGCCCGCACGATCTCCCGGACCGCCTCGACCGGCGGCGTGCCGGGCGGCGGCAGCGGCAGCCCGGCCATGAGCTCGTCGACGAGCGCGAGGAGGAGATCCTCCTTGGCGCGGAAATGCCGGTACAACGACATCGCGTTGACGTCGAGGACGTTCGCGACCGAGCGCATGGTGACGCCGTCGAGCCCGTCCTTGCCGAGTACCTCGACGGCCGTCGCGACGATCTTTTCCCGGCTGAGGGTCCCCCGAGGGGTGCGCTGCCCGGCCATCGCGCTCCTCCCGGTCGGCACTTCGCTGTGTGCCGCGTCACGCTAGCATACAACGTATGCTACCGAGTAGAGCAAAAGTCCGTGGGGCCTCCTTGAGGGACTACAGCTCCCTCGGGGAGGCCCCCACGGACAGCTACGGTGCGGCCGGTGCCAGGACCCGCCGACGGTCCAATGTGTACAGACCGGCGCCGCAGACGACGCCGAGCAGCGCGAGCCCGGCCCACGGCAGCCAGGGGTACCCGGCCGCGCGGGCGAGGTCGAAAACGCTGCCGGTGAACAGGTTCCCGAGCAGGATGCCGACGCCGACGATCGTGTTGTAGAAGCCGTAGTGCGTGGCCACCAGGCGTTCCCCGGAGAGCCCGATGATGGTGTCCATTTCGAACGGGAAGATCGCCGCCGTGCCGAGCGCGAGCAGCGCGGCGGTCAGCAGCAACGCCGCCGCCGCGCCCGCCTGCCCGCCGGGACCGGTGCGGCCGGTGGCCAGCAGCGGGGGCAGGAACGCGATCGCGAGCAGCGCCATGCCGATGACCAGGCACCGGCTGGGTGCCCAGCGCCGCCGGAACCACGCGGTGACGCGCAGCTGCCCGGCGATCGCGACCGCGCCGGACACCACGAACAACGCGGTCACGAGAGCCGTGCCCGAACCCGTGATCGCCTTGGCCTGCAAGGGAAGCGCGAGGTAGACCTGGAACGTCAGGACGTTCGAGCCGACCATCACCAGCGCGAAGACCACGAACGGGCGGTTGGCCAGCACGGTCCGCCAGTCGTGCAGGACCGAGCGGCGTTCCTCGTCCGGGTCACGCGGGGCGCGGGCGGGCAGCGCGCGGAGTTGGAGCACGGTCAGCGCGGCGAACACGGCGGCCGCGATGAGGCAGGTCAGCCGGAAGTCGAACGCGGTCAGCGCCAGGCCGACGAGCGGGCCGAGCAGGATGCCGCCCTGGTAGAACACGTTGAACAACGCGAAGGCCTCGATGCGGCGCGGACCCGCGTCGGCGGCGAGATAGGCGCGGACGGCCGGGTTGAACAACGCGCCGGCGAACCCGGTCGCGGCCGACGCCACGATCAGCGCCGGGAGCGCGTCCACCAGGCCCAGCAGGGCGAACCCGGCGGTGCGCAGCACGCAGCCCGCGACGATCAGCGGTTTGTAGCCGAACCGGTCGGCGAGTGTGCCGCCGACCAGGAACATGCCCTGCTGCGAGAAGTTGCGGACGCCCAGCACCAGCCCGATCGCCCAGCCCGCGAGGCCCAGCGGGCCCGCGAGGTACCCGGCGAGATAGGGCATGAGCATGTAGAAGCCGACGTTGATGGTGAACTGGTTGACCATCAGCAGCCTGCTCGGGCGGTCGAACGAGCGGAATTCGGTCAGCAGCTTCATCGGGCCGCTCCGGCCGGGTCGGTGACGTCGGCGCAGCGCGTCCATCGGGTGACTTCGCGTTCGTCGCAGCGCTCGATCGTTTCGGGATGCTCGGCGGGTTCGACGTCGAGAAGGCCGTGCGTCGCGCAGTACGCGTCGTTGTACACGGTGTCGAAGTAGCGGTGCGGCCCGTCGGGGAACACCGCGGCGATCCGGACGTGCGGGTCCTCGGTCCGGGCCAGCCAGCCCGCGACCAGCGCGACGGCGCCGACGCTCCAGCCTCCGGTGGCGTGGTGCGTGGCCGCGAGCCGGCGGCACGTCGCGACGGCTTCGCCCGGCGCGACCCAGTGGACCTCGTCGAAGGCGGCGTAGTCGACGTTGCGGGGGAAGATGCTCGAACCCAGGCCCCGCATCAGCCGCGTGCGGGCGGGCTGGCCGAAGATCGTCGAGCCGATCGTGTCGACGCCGACCAGCCGCAGATGCGGGTTGAACTCCTTGAGCACCCGCACGATCCCGGCCGAATGGCCGCCCGTCCCGACCGAGCAGACGAGGACGTCGACGCGGCCGAGCTGGGCCAGCAGTTCCATCGCCAGCGACGCGTAGGCCTCGACGTTGTCGGGATTGTGGTACTGGTCCGGGCTCCACGAGCCGGGATGCGCGGCCAGCGCCTCCCGCACCCGGTCGCGGCGGGCCTGTTGCCAGCCGCCGGTCGCGTGTGGTTCGGCGACGACGTCGACCTCGGTGCCGTGCGCGACCAGCAATCGCCGGACGATCGGCTCCATCCCGGGGTCGGTGACCAGCGTGACCGGATGCCGGTAGACGATGCCCGCCAGCGCGAGGCCGAGCCCGAGCGTGCCGCTGGTGGACTCGACGATGCGCGCGCCGGGAGCGAGATCGCCGCGCTCCCTGGCCTTCGCGACCATGTGCAGTGCGGGGCGGTCCTTCATCCCGCCGGGGTTGTGGCCTTCGAGTTTCGCCCAGAAACCGCGGCCGCCGGGGGCGAGTGGTTCGCCGATCCACAGCACCGGGGTGTTGCCGACGGCGGTGGCGGGGGAGTGGCAGCTGACGGCGCTGGTGAGCAGCCGCGCGGGGGAGGACGGCGCCGCGACGGGCGCGGAAATGACGCTGTTCATGGCGTTGGCTTTCTCGGTATCGCGTGCGGAAGCACGGGCGGAAGGGAGTCGCGAAGCCCGTTTTCGGCATGCCTCGGCCCGCCCCACGCCGGACGTGGGAAAAGGACGGGGCGGGAAACGGGTGCGGCTCGCTCAGGTCCGCGCGATACAGAGGTCGAGCAGCAGGGACCGGCCGGGGCGGCTCCGGAGTGGACATCGCCGCCGGGCGGAAACCCGGGAAAGGGGTTGGCGCAGCACGGCTTCCGCCGGGAGCACGGCGGGAACGGCGGCGAGCGCGCCACCGTCGTCGGCGCGTGGGGGCGCGCAGAGGACGTCGGTGTGGTCGTGGGCGTGCCGGTCGTGCTCGTCGTGGCAGTCACCGGGGTGCCCGGCATCGGACACGGCGGCCACGGGGGACGCCGAGCCCGATTCGCTCAGGCAGCACAAGGAAACGTGGAGCCCCAGATAGCCGAGCAGCACCAGGAACGCGGCCGTGATCACGAGACCACGGCTTCGCGTCGGGCCGGGACGGCGCGGGGCTGCCGGTCGCATCCTCATCGTGATCGAATACTACCAGCGGAATCCACACGCACACGGACAGTCGCCGTCTGGTGGGTTACCCGCGGATGAGGGGAAAATGGACGGCGATGAGTGCGAACGAGGCGTGGACGTCCGCGCTGGCGGAGTGGGCGATCCCGCCGGAGGTGCTGGCCGGGACGGACGAGACACCCTGGGTGCTGCCCCGCGAAGTGTTCCGCCGCCGGGCGCGGAAACAGCTCGCCGCGCCGATCGGCGCGACCTACCGGGAAGCCCTTACGGCGCTGGCGGAGCCGGGGACCGTGCTGGACGTCGGTGCCGCGGCGGGCGCGACGAGCCTGCCGCTCGCCGCGACGGGACAGGTCACCGCGATCACCGCCGTCGACGGTGACGCGGCCCTGCTGGAGGCGTTCACGCGCAATGCCGGCGAGCTCGGGGTGCCCGTCACCGTGGTCCCGGGGCACTGGCCCGAGGTCGCTCCGCAAGCCGGGATCGCCGACGTCGTCGTCTGCGGCAACGTTCTCTACAACGTGCCGGATCTGGAGCCGTTCGTGACGGCGCTGACCGGCCATGCCCGCCGCCGGGTGGTCGCCGAGCTGGCGGCCCGGCATCCGCTCACCGAACTGAATCCACTGTGGACACACTTCCACGGGATAGCCCGCCCCGAGGGGCCGACCGCCGACGACTGCGTCGCGGCCTTGCGGGAACTCGGCGTCGAGCCCGAGGTGCGCCGCTGGCGCCGCCCGCCCGAGCCGGAACACGCGGAGTTCCCCGGACTCGTCGAGGTGACCCGGCGACGGCTGTGCCTGCCGCCCTCGGCCGCCGGCGAGGTCCGACGGGTGCTGCTGGAGCTGGGCCACCGTCCGGACGTCCCGCCCGACCTCGGGTCGTCCGGACGTGAACTGGTCACGCTCACCTGGGACGCGTGAGCCTCACCACGGGACGGTTTCGCCGTGGCGGTCCAGGAACTGCAGGCCGAGGGCGCCTGCCTGCGCTTCGAGGACGTCCACGACGGCCGGGATGCTCTCCTCGGGGGTCAGTGGCGCGTCGGGCCCGCCGAGCCGGGTCTTGTTGTGGCCGGGATCGATGAGCAGTTTGGTCTGCCCGTCGCCGGCGTAGCGGGTGGCGTAACTGCGCATGAGCTGGTTGAGCGCGGCCTTGCTGGCCTTGTAGAGCTCGTAGCCGTCCTCGGTGTTCTGCGAGATGCTGCCCTGCTCCGAGGACATGACCGCGACGGTTCCGCTGGGCACGACGAGGTCGCGAAGAGCTTCGAGGACACGCAGCGGGCTCAGCGCGTTGGTGATCATCACTTCGGTGAACATCTCCGTCGGGACCTCGCTGATCGGCAGGTTGCCGCGGTCGATCGCGGCGTTGACGAAGAGCAGGTCGAACCGGCGGCCGGACAGCCGCTCGCGGAGCGCGGCGAGTTGCCCGGAACTGGTCATCTCCAGCGATTCGACGGTCAGCCGTCCGCGGGAGGCGTCGGCGTCCGCCTGGAGTTCGCCGCCGCTGGTGCGCGTCGTGGCGGTGACCTGCCAGCCGCGCTGGGCGAGTTCGCCGACGAGGACGAGCCCCAAGCCTCGCGAGGCGCCGATGACGAGAGCTTGACGGGGGGACGTGGTGGACACAGGTACTCCTTAGTGCGAAAACTCTGTTTAGACGAGACGTTGCGTCTCGACAGTAGCACGCGCCACGGCCCGGGTCACGGCTCCGCCGCCGGGTATGGTGATCCGCATGCCCGAGGTGAACTCCCAGCCGCGCCGGACGCGCTCCGGCAACCGTCGCGACGAGGCCGCGCGTCAGGCTGTGCTGCATGCTGCGGACGATCTGCTCGTCGAGAACGGCTTCGGCGGGTTGACCGTCGAGTCGATCGCGCGCCGCGCCGGCGTCGCCAAGCAGACGATCTACCGCTGGTGGCCCTCGAAGGTCGAGATCCTCCTCGACACGCTCATCGAGGACAGCGAAAAGCGGTTTCCCGTCCCGGCGGACAAGCCCACCGCGGAAAGCATCCGCGGCTACCTGCGCGGCTACGCGCGATTCCTCACCCGCGACCCCGCGGGCAAGGTCCTGCTCGCGCTCATCGCCGAGGCACAGCACAATCCCGAGACGGCCAAAAGCTTCCACGAGCGTTATCTCGGCCCGCGCCGTGACCGGGAACGCGATCTGCTCGCGCGCGCGGCCGACGCCGGCGAGATCTCGCCCGAACTCGGTCTCGACGCCGCGCTCGACGCGCTGGTCGGCCCGATCGTCTACTGTGCACTGACCGGGTCGGCCATCCCGCGTGCCCTGGTGAGCACCCTGGTCGAGAACCTGCTCAAGCCCCGGGCAGCCTGACGATCCGGGTCAGACCATCCTGATGTCGTCGAGGCGCCACCGGCCGTCCTGCTTGAGCACCGTCAGCTGCATCCGGTTGCGTTCGACGCGGGGCTGGGGGCTGTTGGTGTTGGTGATCGTCTGATCGACGGCGAGCAGCAGCACCGCGCGGCCGGTGCTCGCGTCCACGACGCCGGACTGCACGAGCTTGCTCTGCGACACCGCCTTGTACTGGGTCAGCACCCCGGTCAGGTTGCTCGTGATCGTCTGGTACTGCTGGGAAAACCCGGGCGTCGAGTTCGCGGCGACGGTCTTGAAGTTCTGGTCGATCTTCGTGTAGTCGTAGGTCGTCAGGTCGAGCGCGAACCTCCCGGCGGCCGTGGTCGCGTCGGCTCGCGCCGACTCGAGTTCCTGGTGCCGGTACCACTGCCAGCCGGTGACCGCGGTGGCCGCCACGAGCAGGACGATGACCACACCGAGCACTATCCTTTTCGGACTCAATGCCGCGCGTAGCCGCTTGCGCCGGGACGGTTTGTGGTCGGATTCCTCTTGCACCACAGGAGCATCCGGCTCTGCTTCTTCGGGTACGGCGTCCTCCGGCTTCGCTGCGTCGGACACGACGTCGGCAGGTTCGCGTGGCTTCGGTGACGGAACAGGGCGGGGCGGCGTCTTCGTGCCCGCCACGGTCACGCGGCGTTTGACGGTCTTCGTCGGACTCTTCATCAGTGCGCTCCTTGCAGATACAGCGAGGGCCAGGAAGCCGTGCCGGGCGGCGGTTCCCGCGGCGGACTCCCGGGAGCGGTCACCGGCGCGGGCGTTTCGGAAGGCCGGGGTGCGTTCGCGGCGCCACGGACGCCGAGGCCGCCGGTCTGCCCGCCGGTGCAGTGGAAGTCGAGCGCGGGATCGCGTGGTGTGGTGTCGGTCGGGGGGCGTCGTTCGGCGGGGTAGTAGCAGATCCCGCCCTGCGCCAGCACGAGCGTCATCGCGGCGTGATCGCCCCGGCCCGCCTTGGCGAGGTCGCCGAGTCCCTTCGGGACGTCGGTGAGCATGCCTTCCAGCGCGGGCGCGCGCACCGCGATCACGTCCGAAGCGGACACCAGGTTCGCCAGCAGCACCGGCAGTCCCGGCGCATTGGCCTGCACCAGCGGGATGACCTGCTCGACCAGCCCGGGTGCCTTGTCGAGCAGCGGAGCGGCCTGCGGTTCGAGGTCGCGCAGCTCCCGCGTCATCCGGCTCAGCGAGTCGACCAGTTTCGGCAACCGCGCGGAGGTTCCCTCGCCGAGGAAGTCCTTGGCGTCGCCCAGCAACGTCGTGACAGACGGCCGCATGCGGTTCAGCGCCTCGACGATCTCGCTGCCCTTGCTCGTCAGGTTCTCCAGCTGCGGCGCGGTGCCGTCGAGCCCGGCCGACAGCTCGTCGGCGATCGTGGACACGTCGTCGAGGTCGACACTGTCGGTGACCTTCATGAGGTTCACCAGCACGGTCTGCAGCGGCACCGGCGCCGCGGTCTGTCCGGAGTGGATGGTCGAGCCGTCGGCGAGATAGGGCGGGGTCTCGGTGCCGGGGCGCAGATCGAGGTGTTTGAGCGCGACGGCGGTGTCCTGCGCGATGACGACCTCGGTGCTCGCCGGGATCTTCAACGCCCCGTCGATGCTGAGGACCGCGTCGACACCCTGTCCGTCGGCGCGCAGCCGCACCGCGTCGACGGACCCGGCACGCACACCGTGATAGGTGACCGGTGCGCCGGGGGAGATGCCGCCCGCGTCGGGGAGTTCGACGGTCACGTGCGTGGCGGCGCGGAACTCGGCGGGACCGACGGCGGTGACGGCGAGGTAGATCGTGCAGAAGGCGCCGATCGCCACGAACACCAGCAACTGCACCAGGGGAAGGCGACGGCTGAAGCGCGTCCTCATCGCGTTCCTCCCAGCAGCAGTTGCCCGAGGCCGCCGGGCAGCGGGACGACCGGGGCGCCGCCCGGCGCAGCCGCGCTGACGATCGGGCTGAACAGCGAGATCAGCGATTTCGGCACGTCGAAGGTGACGTTCAGGTCGAGGTAGTCGCCGGGGATCGCCTTGCCCGCCAGGGCCGTCACGGATTTCAGCGTGCCCAGCGTGTCGCCGAGACTGCCGCTGAACCCGCTGAGCCGGTCGAGGATCGGGCCGAGGTCGCGGGCGATGCCGCCGAGCGTGTCCTTGGTCCGCCCGAGGGTTTCGTCGGCGGACTTCGCGAGCGGGGGCAGGCTCGCCAGCATCGCGGTCAGCGAGTCCTGCTGGCTCCGCAGCAGGTTCACCGCCGGTGTGATGCGCGCGAACGCGGTGTCCAGAAGTTCCTTGTTGTCCGAAGCGACCTTGCTGAGCCGGTTCAGCGAGTCGAGCGTGCGCTTGAAGTCCTCGGTGCGATTGTCCAAAGTGGTCAGAATCGTGGTGGACCTGGCCAGCAGGTCGCGGATCTTGTCCTCGCGCCCGCCGAGGATCGTGTTCAGCTCGGTGATGATCGTGCGTGCCTGGTCGAACCCGCTGTTGTTCAGCACGGCGCCGAGCACCGCGAGGGTGTTCTCGATGTCCGGCCCGCGCGCGGTGTCGGCGGCCGGGATGACGGCGCCCGCGGCCAGGACGTCCGGCCCCGGTTTCGGCGGCGGCTGGAGGTCGACGTACTGATCGCCCAGCGCGGTGCTCAGCTTCAGCTCGGCGCGGGTGCCCTTCGGCAGCCGGACGTCGTCACGCAGCCGCAGTACCACGTGGGCCTGGAAGTTCTCCGACCTCGCGGACACGACCCGGCCGACCGCCGTCGGCCCGAGCTTCACCTGCCCGCCGATCGGCAGCCCGGAGACGTCGCCGAACACCGCGGTCAGCTCGTACGACGGGCCGTCGACGTCTCGCCCCACGTCGAGGTTCTGCAGGCTGACCCCGCAGCCCGCCAGCAGCATCGCGGTCAGCGCGAGGCCGGGCCCGGCCAGAAGGCGGCGCATCACTTGCCTCCCGGCGCGGACGCGGCCGCGGGCAGGCCGAGCGGGTCGGGTACCGAGGGCGGGAAGGCGATCGGGTTGATCAGCCCGGCGCCCGAGCACAGCGGGATCGGGAACTTCTCGCACAGCTGCCGTCCCGCCGCGAACTGGCTGAGATTGGTCGACACGTCCAGCCGGACGCGCAGCCGGTCGTCGGGCGAGATCGCCTTGCTCAGGTTCTGGCCCGCCAACGGCAGCGTGTCGAGGATTTCCGCCAGTTCTCCCTGCCGTTTCGCGATGTCCCCGGCGACGGTCCCGAGCTGGGAGACGTCCTTGGTGAGCGTGGTTCCGTGCTCCTTCAGCAGTTTCGCGACGTCGTCGAGCACCACCGACAGGTTCTGGATCGTGCCGGTGATGGTGCCTTGTTGTTTCCCGAACTCGTCGGCGGCGAGGCGCACCGAGCCGGTCACCCGGTCCACCGTGGCCTTGTTCTTGTCCAAAGTGGAGACCAGCGTGCCGAGCGTGGTCAGCAGGGCCTCGACGTCGGGGAGCTGTCCGGCGAGGAACCCGCTGGCCTGGCTCACCCCGGTGACGGCGTCGCGGAAGTCCTTGCCGTGCCCGCTCAGCAGCTTCGCCGCCGAGTCCAGCAGTTCGCCGATCGGCGCGCCGGTTTTCCCGTCCCCCGGCGCGAACGTGGCGAGCAGCCGGTTCAGCGAGTTCATCAGGTCGTCCCATTTCACCGGCGCGTGGCTGCGCCCGAGCGGGATGACCCCGCCGTCGGGGAGCGTGTCGCCACCGGTGTAGGCCGGGGTCAGCTCGACGTACTGGTCGCTGATCACGGCGGGCGAGAAGACCCACGCCTGTGCCGCCGCGGGCACCTTCGTCCCGGCGGG
Organism: Amycolatopsis sp. NPDC059021; assembly: GCF_042739895.1. Lineage (NCBI taxonomy): Bacteria > Bacillati > Actinomycetota > Actinomycetes > Pseudonocardiales > Pseudonocardiaceae > Amycolatopsis > Amycolatopsis sp. NPDC059021. Next base: position 172,206 of record NZ_JBHYIQ010000002.1, on the reverse strand, counting down.
CAGGGAGAGGGTGACGCGCACCCCGGTGCCGTGCGGGTCGACGGCGGTCACCTCGCCGACCGGCACGCCGAGGATGGCGGTCTTGCTGCCGGGATGGATGCCCTCGGCTTGGGCGAATTCGGCGACCACGGTGGTCTTCGGCTCGGGCCGCAGGTACAGGATCGCCCCGGCCACCAGCAAAGCGGCGACGCAGAGTAGAGCCACTAGACGGGCGATCATCGGCATCCCTTCACCAGTCCGGCCAGGCACAGCAGGTTGTCCGGGAGCGGGCCCGCCGGGCCGGTGACGTCGAGCCACGGCCCGTTGCCGCTCGCGTTGGCGAGGTATCGCCCGGTGGGGGCGAGCATCGCGACGACGCGGTCGAGTTCGCCCCGGTGCGCGGTCAGTCCACTCACGACGGTGTCGAGCCGTTGCAGCATCGGGCCGATCAGCGGCCGGTTGGTGTCCACAATGGACCTGATGCGGGCGGCGATGTCCGCCACCTCGGCGATGAGTGTGTTCAGGGTGTTCTTGCGCTGCGCGAGCGCGCTGGTGACCAGATCGGTGTCGCCGAGCAGTTTGACGAGGCTGTCCTGCTGGCTCACCAGGTTCCCGGTCACCTGCTGGGCACCCTTGAGCAGTGCCTGGAGTTGTTCGCGGTACTTGTCGAACACGGCGGTCGCGGTCCCGACGCCTTGCAGTGCCTGTGCCGCGAGCTTCGCGTCCGGGGCGTTGTCCTGCAACGTGGTGATCATCCGCCGCAGCCCGGCGAGGTCGAGCTGCTGGGTCGTGCTCGCCGCGCTGCGGCCGAGATCGTCGAGCGAGTACGGCACCGACGTCCTGGCGAGCGGGATCGTGCCGCCGCTCGCGAGCCGTCCGCCGCCGCCGGGATGGACGTCGAGGTAGCGCTTGCCGAGGATGGTTTGGATCTTGACCCCGGCGGTGGTGGCATCGCCGAGCGGCTGGCCGCCGTCGAGCCGGAAGCTCACGCGGACCCGGTCACCGGCGAGGGCGATCGTGCGGACCCGTCCGGCCGGGACCCCGGCGACGAAGACCTGGTCGTCGGGCCGGAGCCCGGCGGCGTTGGCGAGTTCGGCGGTGTAGTCGGTGGTACGGGTGTAGAACACGACCTGCGGCAGGCCGATCGCGAGCGCGGCCAGCAGCGCGAGTACGAGCGTCCCGGCCAGCGCGAGCTTGAGCGGGTCGCGTTCGCGGAACGGCCGCCTCATCGGCACACCTCCGAATGCGGGCCGGCACCAAGGTCGGCCGTGAGCCCGCCGATCTTGATGCCGAGAGTGCAGAAGTAGACGTTCGTCCAGCTGCCGTAGCTGTGCATGGCGTCGACCCTGCCGAGCAGGTTCGGCAGGTCCTTCAGCGCTTCGGTGATCGGTTTTTCGTTCCGCACCAAGCCGTGTGCGACCTCGTTCAGTGCCGCGAGGTCGTGGTTCACCGACGGCTGGACCTGCCGCACGAGGTCCGCGACGGTCCCAGCGAGCCGCGTTCCGCTGTCGAGGGCGTCCATGATGAGCTGCCGGTTCCCGGCGAGCCCGTCGGCCAGGACACCGAGCCCGGCGATGAGGTCCTTGAAGTCCTGACCGTGCCCGATCACGCTGTCCAGCACCGGCCGGAGATGCGTCAGCACCTCGCCGATCAGCTTGTCCTGCCCGGAAAACGTCGTGGTCAGTGAGACCACTTTGGACAGCAGCGCGTTGATCGTCGGGCCCTCGCCCTGGAACACCGCGACGATCTCCTTCGCCAGCTGGTTGACGTCTTCCGGGCGCAACACGTCGAAGATCGGCTTGAACCCGTTGAACAGCACAGTGAGGTCGAGCGCGGGTTTGGTGCGGGACAACGGGATCGTCGCTCCCGGCGCGAGCGGGCCGACGGCACCGCCGCCCGGCGAGAGGGCGACGTAACGCGCGCCGAGAAGGTCGGCGTAACGGATCACCGCCGTGGTGTCCGCGGGAAGTTTCTGATCGTCGGTCACCTCGAACGACACCGAAGCCGTGCCGTCGCGCAGGCTGACGGCGTTCACCTTGCCGACGCGGACACCGGCGACACGCACCTCGCTGCCGGGCTTGACGCCGAGCGCGTCGGTGAACACCGCGGTGAATCCGGTCGTGGGCCTGCCGAACGGCCGGTGCAGCGTGTTGGCCACGAGCGCGGTGCACAGCAGGCAAAGCGCGGCGAACACGCCGAACTTGACCAGTGTCGGGAACAGCGCGCGGAACGTCCTCACGGCAGCTTCACCTCGCTGCCCCGCAGGATCGGGCCCGCCAGCAGGGAAAGCACGCCCTGACGGACGCTCTGGCGCAGATCGGGCAGCGACGGCGCGCCGGGGAGACGGCTCGCGAACTGCTCGAGCGCGGCGGCTTCCTGCTCGCTGCCGACCGGTCCGGACGTGCCCCCGAACGTCGGCGGTTCGGGCGGGGGAGCGGGCTTCGGGGCGGCGACGCAGTTCGGGCCGGTGAGCGAGCCGTAGCGCGGGCAGTCGGCGCCGGTGTAGGGGGCGTTCCGGTCGAGGGTGACGTCGAGGTTCACCGGCAGCCGCCCGGTGCGCAGGGTGCCCTGCAGCCCGTTCAGCAGTGTGCCGAAGCTGTCGTAGAGGCCGCTGAGGCCGCTCGCGTTGTCCGCCGTGATGTCGAGGATCTGCCCGCTGTTGCCGACGAGGTGGATGAGCCGGTCCTTGTTGTCGCCGAGGATTTGCCTGGCCTGACCGGACAGCGTCAGCCCGCCGCTGAGCAGCGCTTCGAGCTGACCGCGCCGGTTCACCAGGTCCTGGCTCAGCGCGGTGGCGTCCTTGAGCGCTTGCACGCCCTGGGGCGCGACGGCGGTGAGCTGGCCCGAGAGGTCGGCGAGGAAGCCGAGGGTGTCGCCGAAGGTCGTCAGCAGTGCCGGCGCGCTGTCGGTGAGGTCGTGGACCTGGTCGATCATCCGGCCGAGCCGCTCGCCGCGGCCGGACAGCGCCTTGCTCACCGCGGACAGCGCGGCGTCGATCTTGGCGGGCCGGACCTTGGTCAGGACGTCGAAAAGACGTTTGTAGGCCGTGTAGAGCTCGATGGTCTCACCGGACGTGTCCGCGGGGATCGGCGCGGACGCGTCCAGCCGGGTACCGGTCGGGTGCGCGGGCGGGACGAGGTCGACGTACTGGTCGCCGAACAGCGTCCGCGGCAGTACCCGGCTGCGGACCCCGGCGGGGATGCTCGCCAGCTGGTCCGGTGCCAGGCGCAGGCCGAGCCGCGTGCGCCGCGCGTCGCTGTGCACGGATTCGACGGTGCCGACCACGACCCCGCGATACTCCACAGTGGACCGTTCGGTGACGCCGACGCTCTGCGGCGGGATGTCGGAGGTCAGCTCCGGGTCGCCGCTCAGCGCGCCGCTGCCATACGCGACGACCGTGACGATCAGCGCGACACTCGCGGCGAACGCCAGGATTCCCCGCAGTACCAACGTGGTGTGGTGGCTCATCGCGCCACCCCCATGCCCGGCAGCTCCGGATAGACACCCCACAGCGCGAACGTCACCAGGATGTCCGCGATCATGATCAGCACGATGCTGGTGCGCAGCGCCCGCCCCGCCGCCTTGCCGACGCCTTCCGGCCCGCCGGTGGCGGTGTAGCCGTAGTAGCAGTGCACCATCGTCACGATCATCGCCAGGACAAGGGCTTTGACCAGCGAGAGCACGATGTCCTGCGGCGGCAGCACGAGGTGGAAGTAGTAGTCGTAGGTCCCGCCGGACTGGCCGTTCGCGGTCACCACGATGAGCCGGGTCGCCACGTACGAGCCGAACAGCCCGACCAGGTAGAGCGGGATGACCGCGAAGAACGCGGCGATCATCCGCGTCGTCACCAGGAACCGCAGCGACCGGATGGACATCGCGTCGAGCGCGTCGATCTCCTCGGCGATCCGCATCGCGCCGAGCTGCGCGGTGAACCCGGTGCCGACCTTGGCCGCCAGGGCGATCCCGGCCACCACCGGGGCCAGCTCGCGGGTGTTCACCAGTCCCGACATCGCCCCGGACAGCGGCGAAAGCCCGACGAGATCGAGGCCGCGGAAGCCTTCCAGCCCGATCTGGGACCCGGTCACGAAGCTCATCGCGAAGACGACGCCGATGCTCCCGCCGCCGGCGAGCAGGGTGGCCGAGCCGAAACTGATCTGCGCGATCAGCCGCAGGATGTGCCGCCAGTGCTTCACCAGCGCGTACGGGATGTCGGCGACGACCCGGAGATAGAAGGTGAACTGGGCCCCGGCCTCGGCGAAGCCGCGCATGCTCCGGCGCAGCCGGGGGCGGAGGCGCTGGGTGAGCGAGCCGATGACGGGGACGGCCATCAGAAACCTCCGTCCGGCGGCACGGCGAGCGCGTACAGCTCGCCGAGCCCGACGTTCGCGAAGAACACGAGCAGGAACGCCAGCACGACGGCTTCGTTGACCGCGTTGCCGACGCCGTCGGGGCCGCCCTTCGCGGTGATGCCCTTGAAGCAGGCGACGGACGCGGCGAGCAACGCGAACACCGCCGACTTGAGCTGCGAGACCAGGAAGTCCGACAGGTGGGCGAAATCGGTGAGGGTGCCGAGGAAACTCCCGGCGGGTACACCCTGGACCACGACCTGGAACAGGAAGCTCGCGGTGATCCCGACGGCCATCACGAGGCTGTCCATCAGCATCGTGACGACCACCGCCGCGACGATCCGCGGCAGCACCAGCCGCTCCAGCACGGACAGGCCCATGACCTCCAGCGCGTCGGTCTCCTCGCGGATGGTGCGGGCGCCGAGGTCCGCGCACATCGCCGACCCGCCGACGCCGGCGATCATCAGCGCGCAGACCAGGGGAGCGGCCTGGCCGACGACGAGCAGGCCGACGACCGCGCCGCTGTAGCTCTGCGCGCCGATCTGCCCGGTCAGCGCGCCGACCTGGGCGGCGACCACCACCCCGAACGGGATCATCACCAGGATCGCCGGGACCGCGGTGACCCCGGCCAGGAACCACATCTGCTCCAGCGCCTCGCGCCAGGCGAACCGGCGCCGGGCGAGGGTCCGCCAGCCCGCGACCGCCGTGTCGGCGGCGAATCCGAACAGCACCCCGACCTCGGCCACCGATCCCGATCGCCCGCGTCCGGCTGCCGTCATGAGGCCCCCTTGCCTTCGGTCAGCTACCTACTGTGCAGTAAGAACGAGCGTTACGCAACGCTGGTTACGCAACATTCGTTACGTAAGTAGACTGCGGGGGTGGCACGCAGGACCCGAGACCCCGAATGCCGCCACCGGCTCACCGCCGGGGCGTGGCGGCTGGTCGCCCGGCACGGCGTCGAAGCGACGACCGTGCGCGCGATCGCGGCCGAGGCCGGTGTTTCGACCGGCTCGGTCACCCATTACTTCGAGGACAAGGCCGAGCTGATGTCCTCGGTCCTGCGCTACAACAACAAGCTGGCCACCGAGCAGGTGCTGGCCGCGGTGGGGGACGCGACCGGGCTGGAGGCGGTGCGCCGCGGCGTCGAAGCGCTGCTCCCGCTCGACGAGGCGAGGCTCCGGACGTGGACGGTCTGGCTCGCCTTCTGGGGTGACCGCGCCGCCCACGAGCTGACCGCGAAGGAGGGCGGCGGGGCCGGATACGGCGCGCTGACCGGATGGCTGACCCGGGTCTTCACCGACGCCGTCGCCGCCGGTGAACTGCCGTCCACTGTGGACCCGCGGCACGAGACCGACCGGATACTGGTGCTGCTCGGCGGCCTCGGCCTGCTCACCGGCGGATCACCCGCGCTGCTCGGCCAGGTCGCGCGGCTTTCCCGGCGGATGCTGGCCGACCATCTGGCGCAGTTGTCGCCCGCTTACGCGGCCGGGTGACCCCCGATGCCGACCTCGGGGGGCGGCGTTGCCCGGAATGTGCGTAAAGTCGGGATCATGTCAGGGGATGAACGGCTGCTGATCCAGGACGCCGAGCGGGGACTCACCGCGGCCGAGGTGGCCGAGCGGGTCGCGCAGGGGCGGACCAACGACGTTCCGGCACGGGCCAGCCGCAGCACGTGGGACGTGATCCGGTCCAACGTGTTCACCCGGATCAACGCGATCTTCGCGGTGCTCGCGGTGATCATCTTCTCGACCGGGTACCTGCTGGACGGCCTGTTCGCCGGGCTGATCGTGGCCAACAGCGTCATCGGCATCATCCAGGAACTCCGCGCGAAGCGCACCTTGGACAAGCTCGCCATCGTCGGCCAGGTCCGGCCGCGGGTGCGCCGCGACGGGAAGACCGCCGAGGTGGCGCCGGACCAGGTCGTCGCCGACGACGTCATCGAGATCGGCCCCGGCGACCAGATCGTGGTGGACGGCGAGGTCCTCGAGGCCGAGGCGATGGAGGTCGACGAATCGCTGCTCACCGGCGAATCCGACCTGATCGTGAAGAACCCGGGCGACCCGGTGATGTCCGGCAGCTTCGTGGTGGCGGGCAGCGGGGCGTACCGCGCCACGAAGGTCGGCAAGGAGGCGTACGCGGCGAAGCTGGCCGAAGAGGCCGGGCGCTTCACGCTGGTGAACTCCGAGCTGCGCAACGGCATCAACACGATCCTGAAGGTCATCACCTACCTGCTGGTCCCGGCGGGCGCGCTGTCGATCTACAACCAGCTCTCCGGCGACCAGGCGCTGCCGGACGCGTTGCGGGGCATGGTCGCGGCGCTCGTCCCGATGGTGCCCGAGGGGCTGATCCTGCTCACCTCGATCGCCTTCGCGGTCGGCGTCGTCCGGCTGGGCAGGCGGCAGTGCCTGGTCAACGAGCTGCCCGCGATCGAGGGTCTGGCCAGGGTCGACGTCGTGTGCGCGGACAAGACCGGCACGCTGACCGAGAACGCCATGCGGCTGACCGAGGTGCGGCCGCTGGGTGACGGCGGTACCGACCCCGGCGTCGTGCTCGCCGCGCTCGCGGCGGCCGACACCCGTCCGAACGCCAGCCTGCAGGCCATCGCGGAGGCCTACCCGGACAATCCCGGCTGGCAGCACACGGCCGTCGCGCCGTTCTCCTCGGCGCGGAAGTGGAGCGGAGCGAGCTTCGGCGAGCACGGCAACTGGGTGCTCGGCGCGCCCGACGTCCTGCTGCCCGCGGACGCGGCGGAGCGGGCCGAGGCGGAGGAGACCGGCGCCCAGGGCCTGCGTGTCCTGCTGCTGGCGCGTGCCGGGCAGCCGGTCGACGCCGAGAACGCGCCCGGCTCGGTCACGCCCGTCGCGCTGGTGGTGCTGGAACAGAAGATCCGTGGTGACGCCAGGGAGACCTTGGACTACTTCGCCGCCCAGGGCGTGGCGGTGAAGGTGATCTCCGGCGACAACGCCGTGTCGGTCGGCGCGGTCGCCCGCTCGCTGGACCTGCCCGGCGCCGACGCCCCGGTCGACGCCCGGACCTTGCCGGACGATCCCGAAAAACTGGCCGACATCGTCGAGCAGGGCGCGGTCTTCGGCCGCGTGACGCCGGCCCAGAAACGGGCCATGGTCAAGGCGCTGCAGTCGCGCGGGCACACCGTCGCGATGACCGGTGACGGCGTCAACGACGTCCTCGCGCTGAAGGACTCCGACATCGGCGTGGCGATGGGCGCGGGCAGCCCGGCCACCCGGTCGGTGGGCCAGATCGTCCTGCTGGACAACGCCTTCGCCACGCTCCCGCACGTCGTGGGGGAGGGCAGGCGGGTGATCGGCAACATCGAGCGCGTCGCCAACCTGTTCCTCACCAAGACCGTCTACTCGGTGCTGCTCGCCCTGATGGTCGGGATCCCCGGCCTGATCGGCTTCGACGCGCTGCCGTACCCGTTCCTGCCCCGCCACGTCACCATCGTCGGCTGGTTCACCATCGGCCTGCCCGCGTTCGTGCTGTCGCTGGCGCCCAACAACGACCGCGCCCGCGGCGGCTTCGTCGGCCGGGTGATGCGGATGGCCGTGCCGGCCGGGGTCGTGATCGCGGTGTCCTCGTTCGTGTCCTATCTCCTCGTGCACCCCGGAGCTAATGCGGGGGAGACCGCCCAGGTCCAGGCCAGCACGACCGCGCTGATCACGTTGATGGCCATCGCGCTGTGGGTGCTGGCGATCATCGCGCGGCCCTACACCTGGTGGCGGCTCGGCCTGATCGTCGCGATGATCGGGATCTCCGCGCTGATGTTCCTGCTGCCGCTGAGCCGGAAGATCTTCATGCTGGACCCCGGCAACGTCGGCTACACGCTGTCCGGGCTGGCCTGCGCCGCGGTGGGGATCGTGCTGGTCGAACTCGGCTGGTGGATCGACGGCTGGCTGCGTCAGGAGAAGCGGCGCCTCACGGCCTGATCGCCGCTCAGAACCTCACCAGCACGCGGCCCTCGTTGGTCGCGTCGGCTTCCACGCTGCGGTAGAGCTTCTTGAGGTGCGGCTGATTCAGCATGGCCAGCACGCGCTTCTTGAGTTTGCCCGATCCCTTGCCGGGGATGAACTCGACGACCGGCACCCGCTCCTTCGCCGCGCGGAAGATCGTGCGGCGGACCGTGGCGTCGAGGTCCCGGTCGTTGCGGAAGAACGGGTGCAGGTCGACGGTCAGCTTCTCGGGCACGGCACTCCTCGGCTCGGTTCGGGGTCCCATTGTGCAGGGCTGCCCCGGTGCCCGGCCCGAACGGAGTTTTTTGGCCATCCACGGGTGACCTGACACGCCGTCAGAACTTTACAACCGACTTCCACTTGTCAAATCCACTGTACAAAATCTATGGTGTTGTCAAAGCACGCTCGTCGAGGAGGACGCAGTGGCCGTCACAGCCGAGGACACCGGCACGATCCCCGAGGGATCGACCGGGCAGTGGAAGGACAAGAAGCGCTACCTCTGGCTCATCGGCCTGGTAGTGCCCTCGCTCGCGTTCATCGCGGTGGGGATGCGGGAACTCACCGGCTGGGGCGCGTGGTTCTGGATCGGCCCGGTGGTGATCCTGGTGGTCGTCCCGGCCATCGACCTCATCGCGGGCCTCGACCGGTCCAATCCGCCGGACGACGTCATCGAGGCGCTGGAGAACGACAAGTACTACCGCTGGATCACCTATCTCTACCTGCCGATCCAGTACGTCGGTTTCATCGGCGCGTTCTGGCTCATCGCGAAGGGTGATCTGTCCCTTGTGGACAAGATCGGGCTGGCCGTCTCGATCGGATGTGTCGGCGGCATCGGCATCAACACCGCGCACGAACTGGGGCACAAGAAGGAAAGTCACGAGCGCTGGCTGTCCAAAGTGGCCCTCGCGCAGAGTTTCTACGGCCACTTCTACATCGAGCACAATCGCGGCCACCACGTCCGCGTCGCCACGCCGGAGGACCCGGCGAGCAGCCGCGTCGGCGAGAGCTTCTACCGGTTCTGGCCGCGCACCGTGTGGGGTTCGCTCAAGAGCGCCTGGAACATCGAGAAGAAGCGCTACGCGCGCCGCGACCAGCACCCGTTCCGGATCGGCAACGACGTGCTCAACGCGTGGCTGATGTCGGCGGCCCTGTGGGCGGCGATGGTCATCGCCTTCGGCGCCGGCATCCTGCCGTTCCTGATCATCCAGGCCGTGGTCGGCTTCTCGCTGCTGGAAGTCGTGAACTACATGGAGCACTACGGGATGCTGCGGCAGCGCACCGGCCCGGACGGCAAGGGCCGCTACGAGCGCGTCGATCCCAGCCACAGCTGGAACTCCAACAACATCGCGACCAACGTGCTGCTGTATCACCTGCAGCGGCACAGCGACCACCACGCGAACCCCACCCGCCGCTACCAGACCCTGCGCGACTTCGAGGAGTCCCCGGTGCTGCCCACCGGGTACGCCGGGATGATCGTGCTCGCCCTGGTGCCGCCGGTGTGGCGCCGGGTGATGGACCGCCGCGTGCTCACGCATTTCGACGGCGACATCTCCCGGGCGAACATCCAGCCCGGCAAGCGCGGCAAGGTGCTGGCGAGGTATCCGGTGGTGGCGTCATGAGCGAAGCTTGCGAGCGAATCGAAGACATCATGCGCCAAAAGGGATTCAACACTGTCTCGCGGAGCGAGGCGATCGCATGAGCCGGTTCGTCTGCCCCGGCTGCGAGTACGTCTACGACGAAGCCGCCGGTGATCCGCGTGAGGGTTTCCCGCCCGGTACCGCGTGGGACGAGGTCCCCGACGACTGGTGCTGCCCGGACTGCGGGGTGCGGGAAAAGGTCGATTTCGCAGCAGCCGAGCAGGAATCAAGGAGTCGCTGACATGAACATCGTGGTGGATCGGACCAGGTGCGAGGGCCTCGGCATGTGCGAGGCGATGGCGCACGAGTTCTTCGAGGTCACCGACGACGGCACGATGGTCGTCCTCGACGAGAATCCGGGCGAGGAACACCGCCGGGAGCTGGCCGCCGCCGTCGACGCGTGCCCGGTGCTCGCGTTGACGTTGAAGGGCTGACGCCATGGAACGCCTCGTGGTCGTCGGCGCCTCGCTCGCGGGGCTTCGCGCGGTCGAGAGCGCGCGGCGCGGCGGATACACCGGCTCGATCACGCTGATCGGAGCCGAGGAACATCTGCCCTACGACCGGCCGCCGTTGTCGAAAGCCTTCCTCGGCAAGGGGCACGACGGCGTCGTGACGCCGTTCCGGTCGGCGGACGAACTCCGGGACGACTGGGACGTCCGGTTGTGCCTCGGCGCTCCCGCGGAGGCGCTCGACACCGCCGAGCGCGAGGTGGTCGTCGACGGTCGTCCCGTGCCGTACGACGCGGCGGTGATCGCGACCGGCGCCACCCCGCGCGCTTTCCCCGCGGGACAAGGGATCGCGGGGGTGCACCAGCTGCGTACCGTCGAGGATGCGCTGGCGATCCGGGCCGCGCTGGACGCCGGTGCCCGCACCGTGGTGATCGGGGCCGGGTTCATCGGGTCGGAGGTGGCGTCGGCGGCACGCAAGCGCGGCCTGCCGGTCACCGTCGTGGAGGCGCTGGAACTGCCGCTCGTCCGGTCGGTCGGCCGCGAGGCCGGCGAGGTCTGCGCCGCGCTGCATCGCGAGAACGGGACCGATCTGCGGCTCGGCACGCGGGTCACGGGCATCGCTTCGCACGCCGGCCGGGTCATCGGCGTCGTACTGGACGACGGTGACGAGATCGCCGCCGATCTGGTCGTCGTGGGCATCGGGGTGGCGCCCGCGACGAGCTGGCTGCGGGGGAGCGGGCTGGTCCTGCACGCCCTGGACGGCGGAGTGGTCTGCGGCTCGACGCTTTCCACGAACGTGCCGGGTGTCTACGCGGCGGGCGACGTGGCCCATGCGGCCAGCCCCCTCTTCGACGGCGACCTGATGCGGCTCGAGCACTGGACGAACGCCGCCGAGCAGGGAGCGGCGGCGGCGCGCCACGCGCTCGACCCGGCGTCGGCCGTCCCGCTGGAGCCGGTGCCCTACTTCTGGTCGGACTGGTACGGCCACCGGCTCCAGTTCGTCGGCACCCCGCGTGCCGACGAGGTCCGCGTGACTTCCCGCGCGGTCGAGGGATTCACCGCGCTGTACCGGCGAGGTGACCGGCTGGTGGGCGCGCTGACCGTGGACCGGCCCCGCGAGATCATGAAGTACCGGCGGCGCGTCGCCGAGCGCGGCGAGTGGGAGGAGGCTCTCACCTTCGCCGCCCTGGGGCGGAAGATTGGCTAGCATCGCGGATATGACAGTCGCGCCGCCGTCCTCGCGGGAGAAGGAGCTGACGCTGCGAAGCCGGATCGTCGGTGCCGCGGCCAGAGCCACCGTCGAGACCGGCTGGTCCTCGGTGACGATGGGCAAACTCGCCGAACTGGTCGGGGTCAGCAGGCAGACCGTCTACAACGAGATCGGCGGGAAACAGCAGCTCGCCGAGGCGATCGTGCTGGCGGAGCTGCAGAACTTCCTGGCGGCGGTGGACGCCGCGTTCGAGGCCTATCCCGGCGATCTGGTGAACGCGGTGCGGCGCGCCTGCCACAACGTCCTCGTCCTGGCCACGAAAACCCCGCTGCTGCACGCGATCGTGAGTGCTTCGCACGGCGCGGGCCACGATCTCCTGCCGCTGCTGACCACCCAGTCGCGGACCCTGATCGAAACCGCGAAAACCGTGCTGCGCGAACATGTCGAGGCGACGGCGCCCGCGCTGCCCGCCCGCGAGCTGGACGTCGCCATCGACACCGTCGTGCGGACCGTGCTGAGCCACATCATGCAGCCCAGCGCGAGCCCGGACCGCACCGCCGACGACATCGCCCTGCTCGTCGAACGTTTCCTCGCCGGGGTCGCCTCGTAATCCGGCTTCAGCCGAACAGCGGGGCGATCTCGGTGACGACGTCGTCGAGCGGGACGCTGCTGCGTTCCGCCCGGCACAGGATCACCGCGCCCTCGATCGCGGCGACCGCGAGGGTGGCGAGCCGCTGTGCGCGGTCGGCGGGGATGCCGCCGCCGACGAGCAGGTCGCGGAGTTTTTCGTGCCAGCGCGCGAAAATCTCCCGGACCAGTTCCGCCGCTTCGGGCAGGTCTTCGCGGTTGTCGACGGCGAGCGCGACGATCGGGCAGCCCGCCCGGTAGTCGCTGTCCACCAGGGACCGCTTCCAGAACGCGACGAACCCGTCGAGCACCGCGCGGGGATCGCCGTCGGCGACCGCCTGGTCGATCAGCCCGCCGATGAACTCGCCCGCCTGCCCGACCGCGCTGGTGATCAGCTCGTTCCGGCCGCCGGGGAAGTGGTGGTACACCGAGCCGCGGGGCGCGCCGCTGTGCGCGAGGACGGCGTCGATGCTCACGCCCGAGGCGCCCCGCTCGCGCAGCAACGCGATCGCGCTGTCGAGCATGCGCTGACGGCTTTGCCCTGGCCTTCGCCCCAACTCCGTCTCCCGTTCCGTGTAGCGGACCCGCTTGACTCAGCATTATGACAGAGTCCATAGTTACTCGACAGTAGCCCGTACGCCGCCTCAGGAGGCCGTCATGCCGCTGATCGACATCACCGTTCCCGCCGGCGCCCTCGGCGACGCCGCGGCCAAGTCCCTGCCGGACGAGCTCGCGACGATCCTGCTGCGCTGGGAAGGCGCGCCGGACACCGAGTTCTTCCGCGAGATCACCTGGGTCTACCTGCACGAGATCCCCGAGGGCGGGCTCGCCGTCGGCGGACGTCCCGGTGGCGCGCCGCGCTACCGCGTCGACATCACCGTGCCCGAAGGAGCGTTGTCGCAGCGGCGCAAGGACGGTCTCGTCGCCGACGTCCACGCCGCCGTCACCGCGGCCGCCGGGCTCGACCCCGCCCAGGCGCTGCACGTGTGGACGCTGATCCGCGAGGTCCCGGAAGGCAACTGGGGCGCGGCGGGCCAGACGATCCGCTTCGCCGACCTGAAGAAGGCGTCCGAGGCCGAGCGCGAGCGGACCGCGGCGTCCTGAACCGGGAGCGGGAGTCATGACCGACCAGTGGCGCAAGTCCGCGTGCATCCTCTGCGAGTGCAACTGCGGCATCGAAATCAAGCTCGACGGCCGCCGCTTCGAGCGGATCCGCGGCGACAAGGAGCATCCGGCGTCCGCCGGGTACACCTGCGAGAAGGCGTTGCGGCTGGACCACTACCAGAACGGCAGGCACCGGCTGACCTCCCCGCTTCGCCGTCGTGAGGACGGGACGTACGAGGAAGTCGACTGGGACACCGCGCTCCGCGAAATCGCGGAACGGCTTTCGGCCGTGCGTGACGCCCACGGCGGCGACAAGATCTTCTTCTACGGCGGGGGCGGCCAGGGTAACCACCTCGGCGGCGTCTACAACCGGGCGCTGCAGGCCGCGCTGGGCGCCAGGTACTTCTCGAACGCCTTGGCGCAGGAGAAGACCGGCGAGATGTGGGTCGACGGCAAGCTCTACGGCGGGCACACCAAGGGCGACTTCGAGCATGCCGAGGTCGTGGTGTTCGTCGGGAAGAATCCCTGGCAGTCGCACAGTTTCCCGCGGGCACGGCCCACCCTGCGCGAGATCGCGAAGGACCCCGGCCGGACGATGATCGTGCTCGACCCGCGGCGCAGCGAGACCGCCGCGATGGCCGACATCCACCTGCAGGTCAAACCCGGCACCGACGCGTGGTGTCTTGCCGCGCTGCTCGGCGTGCTCGTCCAGGAAGGCTTGCTGGACAACGACTTCCTGGCCGAGCACACCACCGGCGCCGAATCCGTGGTGGCCGCGCTGGGCGAGGTCCCGGTCGCGGTGTACGCGCGGCGCTGCGGTGTTCCCGAGGATCTGATCAGGACGGCGGCGCGGCGCATCGGGACCGCGTCGAGCGCCACCACCTACGAGGATCTCGGTGTGCAGCAGGCGCCGAACAGCACCTTGGTGTCCTATCTGAACAAGCTGATCTGGATCCTCACCGGCAACTTCGGCAGGCCCGGCACGATGTTCCTGCACTCGAGCTTCGCGGCGATCGCGGGCGCCGGGACGGGCGGCAGCGGGAAGAGCGTGCGCGGCAAACGGACGCCGGTGACCGGCGCGCGCATCATTTCCGGTCTGGTGCCGTGCAATTCCATCGCGGAGGAGATCCTCACCGATCACCCCGATCGCTTCCGTGCCATGTGGATCGAGAGCACGAACCCGGCGCACTCGCTCGCCGATTCGCGTACTTTCCGCCGGGCGCTGGACGCGCTCGACCTGGTCGTGGTCGTCGACGTCGCGTTCACCGAAACGGCCCGTCACGCCGATTACGTGCTGCCCGCGTCCAGCCAGTTCGAGAAGTGGGAAGCCACGTTCTTCAACGTCGAATTCCCGCACAACACCTTCCAGCTGCGTCCGCCCGCGCTCGATCCGCTGCCCGGCACGATGGCGGAGCCGGAGATCTACGCCCGTGTGCTGCGGCATCTCGACGTCGTCGATCCCGGGGTACTCGCGAAGCTGACCACGGCGGCCCATGCGGGACGCGCGGAGTTCGCGGCCGCGTTCTTCACCGCGGCGGGAGCGGATCCCGCGCTCATGGGCCTCGCGCCATTCGTGCTGTACGAGACGCTGGGCGCGGCCCTGCCCGACGGTCAGCGGGGGACCGCCGCGGTGTGGGGCCTGGCCCAGCTGTGCGCGATGACCAACCCCGAAGCGGTGCGCCGCGCCGGATTCGCCGACGGCAACGAACTGTTCGACGCCATCGTGTCGACGCCGTCGGGGGTGACGTTCACCGTCGACGAGTGGGAGGACGTGTGGACCTACGTGCGCCGTCCCGACCGGCGGTTCACCGTCGAGATCCCCGAACTGCTCGGCAAGCTCGGCGAACTGCGGGACACCGAACCCGGCTGGGTCAGCGAGGAGTTCCCGTTCGTGCTGTCGGCGGGGGAGCGGCGTTCCTTCACCGCCAACACGATCTACCGCGATCCGACCTGGCGGCGCCGGGACGCGGCGGGCGCGCTCCGCGTCAGCCCGGACGACGCGGCGCGGCTCGGCCTCACGGCCGGTGGCCCGGCGCGCGTGGTGACCGAACGCGGCGTGGCCGAGGTCGTCGTCGAGATCACCGACATGATGCAGCCCGGCCACGTCTCGCTGCCCAACGGCCTCGGCGTCGACCACCCCGAACACGGGATCGCCGGCGTGGCACCGAACGAGCTGACCTCGCTCGGGCTGCGGGACTGGCTGGCGGGCACGCCGTGGCACAAGTACGTTCCCGCCCGCGTGGAGGCCGTCGCGCCGTAGCGTGGGCTGAAGGGGACTTTCCTCGCATCGCATGCGACGAAAGTCCCCTTCAGCTCGCCGGACGAGACGAAGGTCCCCTTCAGCCCGCGCCGGGGCCGGGTCAGACGCCGGGCCACGATCCGGCCGGAGCGATCCCGCCGTCCGGGTCGATCGGCCAGGTGTCGTCGTTGAGGAGCCGCTTGAGCACCTTGCCCGTCGCGTTGCGCGGCAGCTCCGGGACGAAGTAGACGTCGCGCGGCACCGCGAACCGGGCCAGCCGCTGGTGGATGTAGGCGCGGATGTCCTCGGCGTGCAGCCGCGCGTTGCGCCGGGGCACGATGTAGGCCGCGAGCCGCTGGCCGTACTCGTTGTCCGGCACCCCGACCACCGCGACCTCGTAGACCCCGGGCAGCGCCATCAGCGCCTCTTCGACCGGCCGGGGGAAGACGTTCTCGCCGCCGGAGACGATCATCTCGTCGGCCCGGCCGGTGACGAACAGCCTGCCGTCGGCGTCGACGTAGCCGACGTCGCCGGTGGCCATCAGGTCGTGGGCCCTGGGCAGGCTTCCGCCGTCGGTGTAGCCGTCGAACAGCATCTCGTTGCCGACGAAGATCTGGCCCTCCCCGCCGGGCGGGACGGGACGGCGGTCCTCGTCGAGGATCGCGACCCGCGTGCCGGGCGGGCAGCGCCCCGCGGTCGTCGGCGCGGCACGCAGGTCGGCGGGGTCGGCGATGCTCGCCCAGGACACCTCGGTCGAACCGTAGAGGTTGTAGAGCACGTCGCCGAAGGTCTCGGTGAACTCGCGGACGAACGAGCCGGACATCGCCGAGCCGCTGCTCGCCACGATCCGCAGCGAGGACAGGTCGTACCGGCCGCGGATCCGGGACGGCAGGTCGAGGATCCGCTGCAGCATGATCGGCACCGCGAACAGCGCGTCGCACCGCTGTTCGGCGATGGTCCGCAGGGTCTCCTCGGCGTCGAACCGGCGCACCATCGACAGCGACGCCCGCAGCGCCATCCCGATCTGCATCGCGGCCAGCCCCCAGGTGTGGAACAGGGGCGCGGCCACCACGATCCGGTCGTTCGCGCGCAGCGGGATCCGGTCGAGCAGCGCCGCCGCCGCGCCGACGCCCTTCGGGGTCGGCCGCCGGGCCCCCTTCGGGACACCGGTGGTGCCGGAGGTGAGCACGACGATCCGGCCGGGCCGGTCCACCGGTTTGCGCCGGGTGGCCGCCGCGCCCGCGATCAGCTCGTCCACCGTCGGGTACCCCGCCTCGGCCTCCGGCCAGGTGCTGACCCGGAGGAACTCGCCGCGGACGTCCTTGATCACGTGGGCGAACTCGTCGTCGGCGAGCACCGCGGCCGGCTGGTGCGAGGCGATCACCTTCGCCACCGCGCTCGCCGACAGGCCGGTGTTGAGCAGCACGACGTCGGCGCCGAGCTTGCCGCAGGCGATGAACGACTCGACCATCGCGGCGTGGTTGCGGCACATCAGGGCGACCCGGTCGCGGGCCTTGACCCCACGGTCGGCGAGCGCGTTGGCCAGGCGGTTGCTGCGTTCCTCGGTCTGGCCGAACGTGCGGACGCAGCGTTCGTCGTGCAGCGCGGGCTCGTCCGGCCCGCGTGCCGCCGCGGCCTGGTAACCGCCCGCCACCGTGGCGCCCCACTGCGCGAGCGAGGTCAGCTGCCGGGCCACCTTGTCGGGCCGTCCCGGGGACAGGACGCCGGCCCGTACCAGCGTGCTCGCGGTTCTCAGCGTGGTGGCCTTGTTCTCCTGCGCGCGGTCCGGCGGGGCGGGACGGCCGGACAGGTGCAGGTCGATCCGCTGCGCGATTTCCTGGACGCTGCGCCGCAGCGCCGCCGAGGACATCTCGGCGCGCGGTGAGGGCAGCATCAGCCGGGCGACGAGTTCGGTGCGGCTGTCCGGGAGCGCGTGCAGTTCGACCGAGACCCAGCTCCGCTCGTCCTGTACGCCACGCCACACGACGTGCTCGCCCGAGCGGTGCACGACGGCGTGGATCTGTTCTTCGACGAGCTCGCCCCGGCGCGGCCGGAGCCGGATCAGGCAGCGCGGGCCGCGGCCGAGCGAGGCCGGTTCGACCACCTCGCACCAGCTGATCTCCGGCACGAACCGCGAGTAGCGCTCGGGCGAGCCGACCACTTCCCACACCCGCTCGGGCGGGTGCGCCAGCACGGAACTCGCCTGGACAACATCGTCACGCATCTGCACCTGCCTCACATCGCGCGCTCGGGCGTTCCCCGGCAAAAACTGACGCCTCCGCGAGCTCAGGATCTGGGGACGCTATCAGCAAACGGGGGTCACCGATACTCCGAATGATCGACTTCGACCCGTCCCGGCGACACCGACGGTGGGCCTGGGCAGCGGTTACGGCGCCGGGATGGCAGCGCTTTCCGTGTTCTCGCCGTTTTCGTCGCTGAGCGCGTTGGCCTCGTCGATCTCCGCCATGTGCTCCTCGGCCCACGCGCGGACGGCGGCGAGCGGCCCGTCGAGGGACCGGCCGAGCGGGGTGAGCCGGTAGTGCACCCGCGGCGGCACGGTCGGCTCGACGCGGCGGGCGACCAGACCGTCCCGCATCAGGCTGTGCAGGGTCGTGGACAGCATCTTCTGGGACACGCCGGGCATCCGGCGCTTGAGTTCGGCGAAGCGCACCTCGGGCGGATCGGCCTCGGCGAGGACCTTGACGGCCATCGACGTCCACTTCGTGCCGATGCGGTCCAGCAGCCGCCGGGCCGGGCAGGCCGGGTCGAACACGTCACCGCGCGCGGCCGGTCGGGAGGTCACCTCGGGCTCACCACCTGTCGGGAAAGTGCCGTCTTGGCGGAGCCAAGACGGTTACCTACGTTGATCTGGTCACCAATGGTAACCACCTTCCCGGGAGAAGTCATGACCACCACTGTCGAAGGGGTTTCCCTGCGGCGCGTCGCGACCAACGGCATCGAGACGTCCGTCGCGGTCGCCGGCACCGGCCCCGCCGTCCTGCTGCTTCACGGATTCCCGCACACCTGGCGGCTGTGGAGCGCGGTCATTCCCGTGCTGGCGCGGCACTTCCGCGTGCTCGCGCCGGATCTGCGCGGCCTCGGCGCGAGCACCCGGCCGTCCGGCGGCTACGACGCGGGCACGCTCGCCGACGACGCGGAAGGGATCCTCGACGCGCTGGGGGAGCCGTCCGCCGCCGTGGTCGGCATCGACGCGGGCACGCCGCCGGCGTTCCTGCTCGGCCTGCGCCACCCGGAGCGGGTCCGGCGGCTCGTGCTGATGGAGTCGCTGCTGGGTGCTCTGCCCGGCGCCGAAGAGTTCCTGGCGGGCGGGAAACCGTGGTGGTTCGGCTTCCACTCGGTGCCAGGGCTGGCCGAGACGGTACTGGCCGGGCACGAGGCGGAGTACATCGACTGGTTCCTCGGCGCCGGTACCCGCGGTCGGGGCGTGCCAGGGCCGATCCGCGACGCCTTCGTCAGCGCCTACACCGGATCCGACGCCCTGCGAGGTGCTTTCGCCCATTACCGCGCGATGCCCGCGAACGCGGAGCTGATCCGGGACGCCGTCCGCGGCCGGCGGCTCACCGTGCCCACGATGGCCGTCGGCGCGCATCCGGTCGGGCGGAGTCTGGAGCGGCAACTGCGGCCGATCGCCGACGACCTGGAAGGGCATCTCCTCGAGGACTGCGGGCACATCATCCCGCTCGACCGGCCCGAGGCCCTGCTCGGTCTCCTGCTCCCGTTCCTGCGCGCCTGAAGCGAAAATTGTCACGGCCGTGCGGGTCCCGGTTTCCGGTATTCACGAATGGAAGCGGCGATATCCGTATCCGGATGACAACGAATACCAGATTGTTTCGTGCTCTTGTGATGAAGAGGAAGATATCCCGTAAAAGTCACACGGCCCGGTTGTCGTGGCCATTATTTACCCACTACCGTTGCCCTCGAGCGGCCGGGCGCCCGGCCTGCCATTCATTATCCCCCAGTTCAGTATTCGTTCAACGAAGAAGGAGCTGAATGTGACAGCGACCAAAACGCGTACCCGGTTCGCCAGGGCCGGGATCGTCGCGGTGGCGGCGGCCGTCGTCACGGTGTGCGGCGCGGGCGCGGCCAGCGCCGCGGACAAGCCGCTGACCTGGAAGGGTGGCTTCCCGATCATCGGCGACCAGCAGGTGAAAACGGTCGTCCACGTGGACATCCCGGCCAAGGCGACCCCAGGGCAGCCCGTTTCGGTGCCGTTCACCCTCGACGTGGACACCGGGGACGGCGTGGGCGACGGCCTGCGTCTCGTCGGCGGGAAGAAGATCGGCGGCTCGATCGACGCCGCGGTGGCGATCAAGGTCAGCGACGGGAAGTCCATTTCCCTGAAGGTGAACCTGCCCATCCCGGACACGCAGGTTCCGCCGAGCGGCCCGATCAAGTTCACCTCTCAGGGCAAGGTCGATTTCACCGTCCCGCAGGGAACCCCGACCGGGAAGGCGACGATCTCGGTCGACCCGAAGGCCGTCACCCACGTGACGACCGACGTTTCGGACCCGTCGCTGGCGAAGTTCGACGTGAACCTCGCCCTCGACCCGCCGGACCAGGACGCGGTGCTCGGCAACACCGACGTCGGCTGACGGAAGCACACGACGGACGCTTTCCGCCCGCCCCCCACGGGAAGTGTCCTTTGTGGATTCCGCGACCGTGAAGGCCTCCTTACCGGCACTCGACGCCGGTAAGG
>NZ_JBHYIQ010000002.1:129058-151920 GCF_042739895.1 Amycolatopsis sp. NPDC059021 | reverse complement strand
CCACCCCCTCCCTTTTCCCCCCCCCCCCCCCGGTCTGGTTCCTTTTGGGTAGCCCGCCCTGTTTTGGCACCCGCCACGCCCCACCCCCGCGGTGAAGGAGGCCTTCACGGCATGGGGGCGCTTTTGTCACGTCGATGCGAATTCCGGGCGCCTGTTTTTGTCACTCCACAGTGGACTCCGAGCCTGGCAGGGGTCGTGCTAGGGTTTCGCGGTGAGCGACTTTCCGCCCGTCCCGTTCGGTTCGCGGTTGCTCGGTCCCGCCGGGCAGGATGGGCAGACGCTGCGGATCCGGATCCAGGTGCTGCTCACCGTCACCCTGATCGTCGCGAACCTGATCGGCGCCGGTGTCGTCGTCGTGCTGTCGGTCCTCGTCGTGCCGAGCGCGGGGATCGAGAGCCGGACGTGGTCGGTGTGGGCCGTCGTGACCCCGGTCTACATCTGCGGGGCGGTGGCGGTCGGTGCCGTCTGGGGCACCCGCGACGCGTTCCGCGCGCTGCGCTGGGTCACCGAGCAGCGGGTGCCCGACGCGGGCGAGCGGCGTGCCGCGCTGCGCGTGCCGCTGCGGCTGACACTCGTCCAGGTCTCGCTGTGGGGGCTCGCGACGGTGCTGTTCACCGTGCTGGCGGCGGTCCTGCAGCCGAACCTCGTCGCCGCGATCGGGTTCACCGTCGGCTTCGCCGGGATCGTCGTCTGCGCGAACGCCTACCTGCTCGGCGAGTTCGCCCTCCGGCCCATCGCCGCCCGCGCCCTCACCGGCGCGGCGTGGCACTCCGCCGGCGCGGGGATCGGGCTGCGGATGCTGCTGTTCTGGTGCCTCGGCACCGGCGTCCCGGTCGCCGGGCTGGTGACGGTCGCGGTGTTCGCGCTGGCCCGCCAGGACGTCTCGGCCACGAAGCTCGCGGTCACCGTCGTCGTGCTCGGCGTGGTGGCGATCGTGTTCGGCATGCTGCTGACGGTGTTCACCACGCGGGCGACGGTGGCGCCGATCCGCTCGGTCCAGGCGGCGTTGCGGAAGGTGCGGCACGGCGAGCTGGACGTCGAGATCCCGGTCTACGACGGGACGGAGCTGGGCCTGCTGCAGGCGGGGTTCAACGACATGGTGGCCGGGCTGCGCGAGCGGGAACGCATCCGCGACCTGTTCGGCAGGCACGTCGGGCAGGAGGTCGCCCGCGCCGCGGTGGACCGGTTCGCGGAACTGGGTGGCGAGGAACGCGAGGTGTCGGTGCTGTTCGTCGACGTCGTCGGGTCCACCACCATCGCCGCGACCCGGCCGCCGACCGAGGTCGTCGACCTGCTCAACCGGTTCTTCGCCGTGGTGGTCGACGAGATCGACCGGAACCACGGGCTGGTGAACAAGTTCGTCGGCGACGCCGTCCTCGCGATCTTCAACGCGCCCGTCGCCCTCGACGACCACGCCGGGGCGGCACTCGCGGCGGCCCGCGCGATCGGGTCCCGGCTCGCGGCCGAGGTGCCCGGCTGCGCCGCGGGCGTCGGCGTCGCCACCGGGCAGGCGGTCGCGGGGTACGTGGGGGATCGGCGCCGGTTCGAGTACACGGTCATCGGCGACGCGGTGAACGAGGCGGCCCGCCTCACCGACCTCGCGAAGGACGTCCCCGGCAGGGTGCTCGCCTCCTGGCGCGCTGTCGAGTCCACTTCGGACGGTGAGGCCGCCCGGTGGCGGACGGCGGGGGAGGTCACGCTGCGCGGCCGTCTCGAAGGCACCACCCTCGCGGTCCCGGCCTGAGGCGGGTCAGTTCTTGCGGCTGCGCGAGCCGAGGATCATCAGCGTCTTCGTGCCGGTCACCGCGCCGGACCGGCGCAGCTGGTCGATGACCTGCTGCAGGTGGCCGATGTCGCGGGCACGCAGGTGGATCAGCGCGTCGGGGTCGCCCGCGATGGTGAACACCGTCTGCACCTCGGGCAGTTCGGCGGCGTTGCGCATGATCTCCTCGACGCCGGTGGTGCCGACGTACCGGATCTCGGTGAACGCCTCGATGCCCCAGCCGAGCTTGGCGTGGTCGATTTCGACGGTGAACCCGGTGATCACCCCGATGTCGCGGAGGCGGTCGACGCGCCGCTTGACCGCCGCGACCGACAGCCCGACCTCCTGGGCCATCTCGGAGTACGTCCGGCGGCCGTCCTCCCGCAGCAACTGCAGGACCCGCAGATCGGTCTCGTCCACTTCGGCCACTCGCGCCTCCTTACGCCCGGCACGCAAACAATAGCCGCCGAATCGGCGTTCATGAAGAGTTCTTTGCGTGTTGCGCTACGCTTCGCGGGACTTGCTTGCGCGAGGGGTCGCGCTTCGGCTGTGCTGTGGCGTAGCCCACCACGAACGACCCTGGATGGAGGCTCCCCTGTGAGCGTCGACCTCGCCGCCGTCTCCCTGGACGACCGCTACACGGCCGAGCGCGGCAGGGTGCTGATGTCCGGCATCCAGGCGCTGGTCCGGCTGATGCTCCAGCAGCGGGAGCTCGACGAGTCCCGCGGCCTGGACACCCGGGTGTTCGTCAGCGGCTATCCGGGTTCGCCGCTCGGCGGGCTGGACATGGAGCTGGCCAGGGCCGCCCGGTTCACCGAACCCGCGGGCATCGTCTTCCAGCCCGGCCTCAACGAGGAACTCGCCGCGACCGCGGTGGCGGGCACGCAGCTGCTCGGCGAGACGCCCGGCCGGCGCCACGACGGCGTCACCGGGTTCTGGTACGGCAAGAACCCCGGTCTCGACCGGGCCGCCGACGCGATCCGGCACGGCGTCGTCGCGGGCACCGCCACGCTCGGCGGCGCGGTCGCGCTCATCGGTGACGACCCGGACTGCAAGTCCTCGACGCTGCCCAGCGCGAGCGAGCAGCTGTGCCAGAGCCTGTCGATGCCGTTGCTCGCGCCCGGCTCGATCCAGGAGATCGTCGAACTCGGCCTGCACGCGGTCGCGATGTCGCGGGCCAGCGGCCTGTGGACCGGCCTGAAGATCGTCGCCGACATCGCCGACGCGTCGGCCACCGTCGACGTCGGCGGGCTGGGCCACGAGATCCCCGAACCGCCGAAGACACCGAGGCCCGCGCCCGGCGCGCTGGTCGGGCCTGCCGCGGTCGACGCCGAACACGACGTGCTCACCCGGCGCCTCAACCTGGCCCGCGCCTACGCCAGGGAGGCCGGGCTGAACCGGGTCACCTTCACCGCCGAGCGGGCCACCCTCGGCGTGCTGGCCTCGGGCATGGCCTACTCCATCGTTCTGCGCGCGCTGGCGGACCTCGGCATCGACGAGGCCGCGATGGACACCCTCGGCCTGCGGCTCATCCGGCTGTCCATGCCGTTCCCGATCGACGCCGGTGAACTGGCCGCGATGACCGGCGATCTCGACGAAGTCCTTGTGGTGGAAGACAAAACGCCGTTCCTGGAGGACGCGCTCAAGGCCGCGCTGTACCGGCGGCCCGGCGCGCCGAACGTGGTCGGCCGCCACGACGAGACCGGCAAGCCGTTGTTGTCCGCGCGCGGCACGCTGGGCGCGGACGAGGTCGCCCGCGCGCTGGCCGCCCGTATCGGCGCCGCCCGGCTGCCCCGTACCGCCGCCGCGCATCTGGAAGCGCTTGCCCCGGTCAGGGTTTCGCGCATCGCACTGCCCACTGTGGACGCCCGGACGCCGTACTTCTGTTCCGGCTGCCCGCACAACACCTCCACCCGCACCGGTGACGACACGCTCGTCGGCGTCGGGATCGGCTGCCACGCGATGGTCGCGCTCGACACCGCCGGGCGCGGGCACCAGATCGGGCTGACCCAGATGGGCGGCGAGGGCGCGCAGTGGATCGGGCTCGCGTCGTTCACCGACGACCGGCACTTCGTGCAGAACCTCGGGGACGGCACATTCCACCACTCCGGTTCGCTGGCGGTCCGCGCCGCCGTCGCGGCCGGGGTCACGATGACCTACAAGCTGCTCTACAACGACGCCGTCGCGATGACCGGCGGGCAGCAGGCCGAAGGGCGGCTCGGCATCCCGTCGCTGACCCGGTGGCTCGCGGTGGAAGGCGTCCGCCGCATCGTCATCACCACCGCGGAGCCCGAGACGTACCGCGGGGTCGCGCTCGACGAGATCGCGTCGGTCCGGCACCGTGACGACTTCGCCGACGTCGAGCGTGAACTCTCCACTGTGGACGGTGTCACGGTGCTGATCCACGACGACCGCTGCGCGGCGGAGGAACGGCGCCTGCGCAAGCGCGGGCAGCTGCCGGCCCCGGCCGAGAAGGTCGTGATCAACGAACGGGTCTGCGAAGGCTGCGGGGACTGCGGTGACGTGTCGACCTGCCTTTCGGTGCGTCCCGTCGAAACCGAGTTCGGCCGCAAGACGCGGATCCACCAGGCCTCGTGCAACTCCGACTTCAGCTGTCTCAAGGGCGACTGCCCGTCGTTCCTGCTCGTCGAGCCGGGGACGAAGCGCAAGCGGGAGATCCCGGCGCTGCCGGTCGAGCTGACCCCGCCGCCGGTCCGGTTCACCGGCGACGGCACGTTGCTGCGTATGCCGGGGATCGGCGGGACCGGCGTCGTCACCGTGTCGCAGATCCTGCAGATGGCCGCCCACCTCGACGGCCTCTATGCCGCCGGGCTGGAGCAGACCGGCCTCGCGCAGAAGGGCGGCCCGGTGATCAGCGACGTGCGGATCTCGAAGCAGCCCATCGGCGGGGCCCTGCGCGCGTCGAAGTCCACTGTGGACGTCCTGCTCGGCTTCGACCTGCTCGGTGCCGCCGCCGACGTGAACCTGGCCGCCGCCCACCGTGAGCACACCGTCGCGGTGGTCAACACCAGCGTCGTCCCGACCGCCGCGATGGTGACCAACCGGGTGGTCGTGCCGGGCACGCCGGACGACGCGCTGACGCGGGTCGAATCCGTCACCCGCGGCGCGGACAACTTCTACCTCGACGCGCTCGCGCTGTCGGAGGCGTTGTTCGGGGATCACATGCCCGCCAACATGCTGCTCGTCGGTGCCGCGTTCCAGCACGGCTGCGTCCCGGTGTCGGCCGAGGCGATCGAGCAGGCGATCCGGCTCAACGGGGCCGGTGTCGAGAAGACGCTGGCCGCCTTCCGCTGGGGCCGCGCGGCCGTCCTCGACCGGGACGCGGTGCTGGCCGCGACGTCGTCGCCGGAACGGGCGACCGTGGAGATCGACGAGGTCGCCGTCGCGATCGCCGCCGCGCACGCGCCGGGCGGGGAACTGGGCCGGGTGCTCGCCACCCGCGTCGCGGACCTCGTCGGGTTCCAGAACGAGGACTACGCCCGCCGCTACGCCGAGGAGGTCCGGCGCGTCGCCGATCTCGCCACCGAGCGGGCGGGCGCCGAGGGGGAGCGGGTCGCGGTCGCGTATGCCAAGGGGCTGCACAAGTTCATGGCGTACAAGGACGAATACGAGGTCGCGCGTCTGCACCTCGACACCGTCGAAAAGGCGAGGCGGGACGAGGAGTTCGGGCCGGACGCGTCGGTTTCGGTGCTGCTGCACCCGCCGGTGCTGCGGGCGATGGGCATGAAGCGCAAACTGCGGCTGCGGCGTTCGGCCGAGCTGGCGTTCAAGGCGCTGCGGGCCGCGAAAGGCTTGCGCGGCACGCGGTTCGACGCCTTCGGCTACGCCAAGGTCCGTCGCGTCGAGCGCGCGCTCATCGGCGAGTACCAGCGTCTGGTGCGGGACGCGCTCGCGCACCTCACACCGGGCACCGTCGACGCCGTCACCGCGATCGCCGAACTGTCCGACGTCGTCCGCGGCTACGAGGACATCAAACTCGCGCGCGTCGAGGAGTTCCGGGCCCAGGCCCGCGAATCACTCGCGAACCTCCACGCGGGCGCGGCGGCGGAGGTGGCCGCGGGACGGTGAATCCGGGCGGTGCGAGGCCGCCCGGCTACCGCGGCGGGGTGTGCTCCTGCGGCGGGGAACCGAGGTCCGGCCGGGTGTTCAACGGCGTGTGGATGGGCGCGTCGATCCGCAGGATCCGGGTACGAGCGGCGTTGATGAACTGAAGACGTTCGTGTTCCATCGTGTCGCGTACCTGCCGCCAGAGGGGATCGGTGTAGGGCTCTCCTCGCTGGATCATGCGGTTGGTCCGGAAGAACGTTTCGTCGCACCGGGCGGCGGCGTCGATGAGATCCTGGTGGCCGAACAGCCACAACGACGCCAGTGCCTGGTTCCAGCCGGTCCAGTCGATCACCTCGCCGTCGTCCCAGAACCGTTTGAGCGCCCGCTGGTTCCGCGTCGATTCGTGGATGACGTCCCGGCACGCGTCCGCGAGCTTGTCGCGTGACCACTGCCGTTTCTGGGTCCGGCTCGTCAGCATGGCACCCGCGAACACGCCCGCGAGCGCGATGAGTGATCCGGCCGCGCTCGAAGTGGCTATCTGCCACGGGAACGCCATGACAAACACCCTCCGGCGGTGGGAGACGCGAGTAGGCCGGGGCAGATACTAGGGGAGTTTGCCTTCGTAGTCGGGCAGTTTGAAGGTGCGCTCGGCGTGACCGCCGGCGAGATCGGAGGCGCTGTTGCCGATGTTCGCGACGATCGTGTAGCCCTTGGCCTCGATGTCGGTGCGCGCGGTGGTCTTGAACTTCTGCAGATCGAGCAGGTCGCCGAGGTCCGTTTCGTAGAGCCCGGCGTAGCGGTAGCCCACCTCGTCCAGATTGTGCCGGGTGACCGCGTCGCCCAGTTTCGGCCTGCCGGTCACGAAGAACACCGTGGCGCCGCGTTCCCCGGCGAGCCGGGCGACCCGCAGTGTCGGGGCCAGCGCGGGAACGTCGGCCAGTGACGGGTGATAGGTCGACTCCAGCGACGTGTTGTCGATGTCCAGGACGATCGCGGGACGGCCGGAGCCGGGGAGCCGCTGGTTCAGATAGCTCGCGGCCTGGCCGGTGACCGCGGTGACGTCGGCGATCCAGGTCGCGTAGGGCGGGAGGGCCGCCGCCGGCGCGGTTTCCGCGGACGACGTCGCGGGCGTGGCGAGCAGCCCGGCCACCGCGAGCGTGAGGACGAACGGAGTCCGGACGCGCTTCATGCGAGCCTCCTCGGCCGTCGGCCAATGCCGAAACAGTTTCATGTTCAATCGGAAGATACTGCGCGATACCGGTTCGCGCGACCTCGCCGGAGACGGTTCATCGCGACGGCACCGAGTAGTGGCCCCGCGGACAGCAGCGGGACAGCCGCGCGCCAGCCGACGTCGTCGGCCAGCAGCGGCAGCAGCTGGATCGTCACGGCGCTGAACAGGAAGCCCAGCGCCGTCATCGCGGTGAGCGCCGTGCCGACGTAGCGCGGGTCGGCGAATTCGGCGAGCGCGGCGGAGAACTGGCCGGAGTCCGCGATCACCGACACGCCCCACAGCGCCAGCACGGGGATCAGCCAGCCGGTGCCGAACGCGGGATAGGAGAGGAGCCCGCACAGTCCGCTCGCCAGCATCGCCGCCATCGCCACGACCGCGCGGCCGCTACGGTCGGACAGCACTCCGCCGGCGAGGCAGCCGAACGCTCCGCAGACGCCGATCACCACGAACGCCGCCGGCCCGCCGCCGAGACCGCTCGCGACGACGTACGCGGGAAGCCACGCCCACAGCGCGTACAGCTCCCACATGTGGCCGAAGTAGCCGAGGCACACCAGCCGCTGGCGGCGATCGGCGAGCATCCGGAGAAGGTATCGGGGCTGCCACGGCGGGGAGGGCGGCAGGTCAGGGCCGGGACGCACGAACGTCACGGCGATCATCGCCGCCGCCAGCGCCAGCAGCGCGGCCGTGCGCAGGACCGTGTGCCAGCCGTAGGGGACCAGCAGGTTCGGCGTCGCCGAGCCGAGGGTGAGCGAACCGAGCAGCACCCCGAGCGCGAGGCCTCTGCGGTGCGGGAACCACGAGACCACGACCTTCATCCCGACCGGGTAGACACCCGCGAGCGCGAAGCCGGTGACGAACCGGAGCACGACCGCGAACCAGCGGATGCCGCCGCACGCCGGGAAAGCGGCCGTCGCGACGGAGGCGAGCGCGGCACTGGCCGCGATGAGCACGGGTGGGGAGAGGCGGTCCGCCAGGTTGAGGGCCGCGGAAACCACCGCCCCCACCGCGAATCCGGTCTGCACGGTGATCACGAGCAGGATGCCCTCTTCGCGGGACAGTCCCCATTCGGCCCGCAGCGCGGGTACCACCGCCGACGCCGAAAACCAGACGCTCATCGCGCACACCTGGACGGCGGCCATCAGTGCGAGCTGGCGCGGCCGCGCGAACCGGGAAGGGACCATCCGCCCTGCTTAAGGTGACCCCCGACCCCGGTCAACGGTGCGTGGTCCTCGTTCACACCAAGGAATGAAATCGATCCCGGCAGGTGGAATGGGGGTGCCCGCCCCTTCGGCAGTCCATAGTGGACGAAAGAGCGGGCTGCCCGGCAGGCCGGTGCCGGGCCCCGTTGCGATGACATCCTGGCGACGCCGGGTGACCGGGGTGTGTCCCGGGCTGGTACGGACAGTGGTATCGCGTCGTTCGCGCCGCACGCTCAGGTGATCATCCGTGCGACGGGCTGACCTCACCTGGTGCGGCGGCCCGTGGTGCGCTGGACTGGGGCCGTCGCGCGAGAGTCGCCGCAGACGAAGAGGAGGACTGTTATGGCCGTATGGACGAGATGCGCGGTCGCCATGGCCGCGACGGGGCTGGTTCTCTGCGCCCCGGCCGTGGCGCAGGCGGCTCCCGGCGATGCCGGCGGGGGCGAGTCGGCCGCGGTCGCCGCCGAGGCCGCCCCGGCGGTCCCCGCCGCGCTCACCGTCACCCGCGGCGAGCTGATCAAGCGGGCCACCACCTGGCACCCGCACACCGCCCAGCGCATCCCCTATGACCAGAACAAGATGCACGACGGCTACCGCACCGACTGTTCCGGCTACGTGTCCATGGCCGCCGGGCTGGCCAAGCCGGGCCCCAACACCGTCGCGCTCGCCGGGAGCAAGGTGTCGGCCCCGATCGACAAGAAGGACATGAAGACGGGCGACCTGTTCATCGACGCCATCGGTGACCACAACACCCGGCACGTGGTGATCTTCGAGAAGTGGTCCAACGCGCAGCACACCAAGTACTGGGCGTACGAGCAGCGCGGCGGCTACGGCACCGACCACCGCGAACTCACCTACGGGCTCGACGCGGGCAGTCAGTTCAAGGCGCACCGCCTGAAGAACATCACGGACTGACCTCCGCGGGCCTGCCCGGCCGATGGGGACCGGGCAGGCCCGCGGACCGTTCACGGGGCGGGGACGGCGGCGCCCTGGCCGAGCCCTTCGTCCTGCCGCCCGGCACGGCCGAGCCGGAACTGCTCGGGCCGCTGCGGGACCCAGAAGGCGAAGATCGCCGCGAGCGCCGTGGTGAAGATCAACAGGCCGAACGCTGCGGTGTAGGAGAACGTGTCGGCGAGCCAGCCCATCAGCAGCGGCGCGCTCGCGCCCGCGACCTGGCCGCCGAAGTTCAGCACGCTCATCCCGGTCCCGGTCAGCGCGGGTGGCAGGATCCGCAGCGGCAGGCCGAAGATGCACATCGTGCTCAGCCCGGACAGCCCGATCGCGAGGGTCTCGTACACGGTGAACTCCGCCGTGGTGCCCGCGGCCGTCATCAGGCCGAGCAGCACCGCGGTCCCCAGCGTGATCGAGGCGAGGAACCACCGGGCGCGCTGGGCGAAGAAGCGGTCGAACAGCCAGCCGCCGAGGATCGTGGTGACCACGGTGACCAGCATCGGGATCGCCGAGAGCAGCCCGGTCTGCGCCATCGAAACGTGCCGGGCCTCCAGCAGATAGCTCGGCACCCAGGTGATCAGGCCGTAGGCGAGCATGTTCATCGAGCAGAACAGCACCGCGAACTTCCACAGCTGGGGCGATCGCAGTACTTCCCGCCGCGACGCGGAGACCGGCGGCGCGTTGCCGACAGTGGCGTTGAGCCGGGCGGGCAACGGCTTCGGCAGCAGGCTCCACAGCAGCACGCCGATGAGGACGCCGCCCAGCGCCAGCCAGAGGAACGTGTGCCGCCAGCCCACCGCGGCGATCAGCGGGGCGACGATGAGCGGCGCGAGGCCCGGCCCGACACCGCTGGAGGCCAGCATGACCCCGGTGACCGTCGCCCGCCGGTCCGGGGTGGTGCGCTCGGCGACCGCCTTGAACGACGCGGCGGGGAAACAGCCCTGCGAGATCCCGAACAGCGCCCGCATCGCGAGCAGGACACCGAACGTGCCGGCGAGGCCGGTCAGCGCGGTGAACCCGGACCACAGCACGAGCGTGACGAGCATCGGCTTGCGGGAGCCGAAGCGGTCGGCGAGGAACCCGGCCGGGACCTGGCAGGCCAGGTACACCACGGCGAACGTGGTGACCAGCAGTCCCTGCAGCGTCTTGCTCAGCCCGAACTCGGCGCCGATCGAGGGCAGGGCCATGCCGATCGCGAACCGGTCGACGTAGTCGATCGACCAGGCGAGCAGCAGGATGATCATGGTCAGGGTGGCGGTGCGGCGGATTCTGCTCCGCGTCCAGTCCTCGGTGACGGGCGCTGGATTCATCGGTGAACCTCCGGATTTCGGTGTGGCGCCCCCCCTGCGTTCGCGGTGCCTTCAGTCCTCCGTCTCCAGCACGTACTTCCCGTCCTTGGTGAAGCCGGTGATCGCCGCGCCCCCGGCCATCCGGCCGCTCAGCGCCTCGCGCATCCGTTCCCGCCACAGCGCCGCGCACGCCGGGTCTTCCAGGCGCAGGCCTTCGATGTCGGCCGGGGTGTCCACCAGCACGGCGGACGCGCCGGTCGTCCTCGGCTCCGGCCTGCCGTCCTCGTTCGCCAGCGCGCATTCGGCGCCCGGGGCCGGCTGGGCGTAACACGGGTGTCCGGTGGCGGCGGCCTCGACGTCCGGGGCGGCCAGCTCCCACGACATCAGCAGCCGGTCGGTGGCGCCGCCGCCGTTGATGTGGTCGTCCATCGGGCCGTAGAAGTCGGGCAGGTACTCCGCCGGGCGGGCGCCGAGCTTGACGAGGTTGAAGTGCGCGTTGCGGCGGACCAGCGGGTCGAACGTCCAGGTGATCCGCGCCAGCCCGCGCTCCAGCGCCCACGCCCGCTGGTGCAGTTTGAGCGCGAAGCCGACCGAACGTCCCCGTGCCTGGGCCCCGACACCGGTGATGTGCGAATGCAGCGCGCACCCGACGGGTTCGGCGAACAGGCCGATGGCGGCGCCGACGAGCCTGCCGCCGAGGAACGCGCCGCCGACGTAGTTGCCGGTGTGCGCGAGCACTCGCAGCAGTTCCTCGGTGATGGGCGGGTTACGGGGATCGGGCCGCCAGATACCGCGGAACAGCTCGTTCAGCTCCCGCAGTTCGGCGGACTCGCCGAGTTCCCGGATCCGGATGCCCGCCGCGGCCGCCGTGTCGGCCGCGACCCGCTTCGCGTCCCGATGCGCCACGGTCATGCCCCGGCCTCGCAGTCTACTGTGGACACCTTGCTCCCTCCGGCGATGTGCTGAGCACGCTACGAGGCGGGGCCCGGCGAGGGGGTCGTGCGCCCCCACGAATGTGGCCGCCGATTCTTGTGCCGCTCCACGAAGGGCCCGGCGGCACCGTGTGACACCGTACGAACGGGCCCGCAGAGACACGAAACCCTGGTGAGGAGAAGGATGACGGACCGACCAATGCCGGAGGCGTTCCGGCACGCGCTGCCCGCGATGCTGGCCGACCTCGAGCGGCTGGTGTGCCGCGAGTCCCCGTCCGCCGATCTCGGCGCCGTGGCGCACAGCGCGGAGCTGGTGGCCGAGCTGGGGGACCGGCTGCTCGGCGTCCCGGCCGAACGCATCGTCCTCGAAGGGCGGACGCATCTGCGCTGGCGGCTCGGCGACGGGCCGTCCAGGGTGCTCGTGCTGGGCCACCACGACACCGTGTGGCCGCTGGGCTCGCTGCGGACGCATCCGTTCGGTGTCGAGGACGGGATCCTGCGCGGCCCGGGGTGTTTCGACATGAAGGCGGGCGTGGTGATGGGCTTCCACGCCGTCGCCGCGCTGCCCGATCCGTCCGGGGTGACGGTGCTGGTGACCGGTGACGAAGAACTCGGCTCGCCGTCCTCGGAAAAGCTGATCCGGGACGAGGCCGCCGGGTGCGACGCGGCGCTGGTGCTGGAGGCCGCGGCCGACGGCGGAGCCTTGAAGACGGCGCGGAAAGGCGTGTCCCAGTACGAAATCCGCGTCCGGGGGCGGGCCGCCCACGCCGGGCTCGAACCCGAACGCGGGATCAACGCGACCGTCGAACTGGCCCACCAGATCCTGGCCGTGGCCGCGCTCGCCGATCCGGGCGCGGGCACCACGGTCACCCCGACCGTGCTCGGCGCGGGCACCACCGGCAACACCGTGCCGGCCGAGGGCAGCTGCATGGTGGACGTGCGGGTGCGCGAACCGGCCGAACAGTCCCGTGTGGACACTGCGATCCGCGCGCTGCGACCGGTGTTGGCGGGTGCGGAGGTCGAAGTCGTCCCCGGGCCGCGTCGGCCGCCACTGCCGCTGTCGGCGTCGGAGGAGCTGTTCGCCCGCGCGGTACGGCTCGCCGGCGAACTGGGCATCGGGCCGATCACCGGGGTCGCGGTCGGCGGCGGCTCGGACGGGAACCTGACCGCCGGCGCGGGCACGCCGACGCTGGACGGGCTGGGCGCGGTCGGCGGCGGCGCGCACGCCGACGACGAACACGTCGTGGTCTCGGCGCTGCCCGGACGCACCGCGCTCGTGGCCGCGTTGATCGCCGAAGTACTCGAAACACAGAAGGAGGCATCGTGAGCACACAATCGCGAAGCGCCGCTCGCGATGCCGACCGGGTGCGGGTGTCCCGCAAAACACAGGAGGACAAGTGAAACTCACCGGGATCGAGTTCCGGCGGGTCCGGATGCCGCTGGTGGCGCCGTTCCGGACGTCGTTCGCGACGGAGACCACCAAGGAGGTGCTGCTGCTGCGGGTGGTCACCGACGAGGGCGAGGGCTGGGGTGAATGCGTCGCCATGGCGGAACCGCGCTACTCCTCCGAGTACCTCGACGGCTGCGCGGACGTGCTGCGCCGGTTTTTCCTGCCCGCGCTGGCGGGCCGGGACGTCACGGCGGCCGGGGTCGCGCCCGTGCTCGAGCCGTTCCGCGGGCACCGGATGGGGAAGGCCGCGCTGGAAATGGCCGTGCTGGACGCCGAACTGCGCGCACGGGGCGTGTCGCTCGCCGCGAACCTCGGCGCGGATCGCGAGCGGGTGCCGTGTGGCGTTTCGGTCGGGATCATGGACTCGATCCCCGAACTGCTCGACGCGGTCGACGGCTACCTGGACACCGGCTACCAGCGGATCAAACTGAAGATCCAGCCCGGGTGGGACGTCGAGCCGGTGCGGGCGGTGCGGGAGCGCTTCGGCGACGACGTGCTGCTCCAGGTCGACGCGAACACCGCGTACACGCTCGCCGACACCCGGCAGCTCGCGAAGCTGGACGCGTTCGGGCTGCTGCTCGTCGAACAGCCGCTGGACGAGGAGGACGTGCTGGGCCACGCCGAACTCGCGCGGCACCTGGAGACCCCGATCTGCCTCGACGAGTCGATCACCTCGGCGCGGGCGGCCGCGGCCGCCATCGCCATGGGCGCCTGCCGGATCGTCAACATCAAGCCCGGCCGCGTCGGCGGGTACCTCGAGGCGAAGCGTGTCCACGACGTCTGCGCGGCACACGGTGTCGCGGTGTGGTGCGGCGGGATGCTGGAGACCGGGCTCGGCCGGGCCGCGAACCTCGCGATCGCCGCGCTGCCGGGCTGCACCCTGCCGGGCGACACGTCGGCGTCGGACCGGTACTTTCGCACGGACATCACGGCGCCGTTCGTGCTCCAGGGCGGATTCCTGCCGGTCCCGGCCACGCCGGGCATCGGCGTCGAACCGCTGCCGGACGCGCTGGCGGAGTTCACCACCGGGACGGAGTTCGTGTCCCTGTAGGCAAACTCGCGGTGTCCGGTGTTCGCCAGAGTATGTTCGAAAGCATGACTTCGGCCTCGCCACTGGACAATCCGACCTGGGCGTCGTTGACCGGCCCGCACGCCGGCTTCGCCCAGCGGCACGGCCAGGCGCTGCGGTACCCGGCCGACGTCGTGCCGTTCTACGCGGTGCCCGGCGAACCCGGCGAGCGGATCTGGCACGACCTCGCCGGGCTGGCCGGGCCGGGTCAGGTCGCCCATGTCGCCTTCCCCGACGGGGAACTGATCCCGCCGGACGGCTGGGCGGTGGTCAACCACATCCACGGGGTGCAGCTCGTCGACGCCGGCCTGACACCTGCGGAGGATCCGGAGGCGATCCGGCTCGGCCCCGCCGACGTGCCGGAGATGCTGGACCTGGTCGAGCGCACCCAGCCCGGCCCGTTCCTCCCGCGCACCATCGAACTCGGCACCTACCTCGGCATCCGGCACCACGGGGCGCTGGTCGCGATGGCGGGGGAGCGGCTGCGCCCGCCGGGCTGGACCGAGATCAGCGCGGTCTGCACCGATCCGGCCCACCGCGGCAAGGGGCTGGCGACGCGGCTCGTCCTCGCCGTCGCCGCCGGGATCCGCGCCAGGGGCGAAACCCCGATGCTGCACACGACCGCGGCCAACACCACCGCGATCCGGCTGTACGAGTCGCTCGGGTTCGCGGTGCGCCGCAAGGCCGAGGTCCTGGCGGTCCGGGTCCCACCTTCGGTGTAAGGCACCGCCCGCGATCTGAGATCACCGGTCCGGATGCCGGGGCGGGGCCTACGCTCGGAAACGTGACCACGCTGCCCTTGATCGACCTCGCGAAGTTCCGTGATCCCGCCGCGGATCGCGCCGTCTTCCTCGACGAGCTGAGGCGCGCCGCCCGCGAAGTCGGGTTCTTCTACGTCGTCGGGCACGGCGTGCCCGAAACACTGACGACCGGCATTTTCGACGTGGCCAAGCGGTTCTTCGCGTTGCCGGTCGAGTCGCGGCTGGAGATCGAGAACGTCCATTCGCCCCAGTTCCGCGGCTACACACGCACCGGGCACGAGTACACCGGCGGTTCCCCGGACTGGCGCGAGCAGCTCGACATCGGGCCGGAGCGGGCGGCGGCCGAGCCGGGGCCGGGCGAACCGGCGTGGCGCAGGCTGATCGGGCCGAACCAATGGCCCGAGGCGGTGCCCGAACTCCGGGAGACGACGCTGGCCTGGCAAGCCGAGGCGCTGCGAGTCAGCCGCGAGGTCCTGCGCGCGCTCGCCGCCGCGCTGGGCCAGGACGAGAACTACTTCGACGCGTGGTTCGACGAGGAAGCCGCGACCCACCTGAAGATCATCCGCTACCCCGGCCGTCCCGCCGCCGACGCCGATCAGGGCGTCGGCGCGCACAAGGACTACGGCTACCTGGCGCTGCTCCAGCAGGACAAGATCGGTGGCCTCCAGGTCCAAGCGGCCGACGGGAGCTGGATCGACGCGACCCCGGTCCCGGGCAGCTTCGTGGTCAACATCGGCGAAATGCTGGAGATCGCGACGCAGGGTTACCTGACGGCCACCCGTCATCGGGTGGTGAGCCCGCCCGCCGGCGTCGAGCGGTTCTCGGTGCCGTTCTTCCTCGGCCCCCGGCTGGACGCGGTCGTCGAGCCGCTGCGCTTGCCGCCCGAGCTGGCCGCCGGGGCTCGCGGGATCAGCGACGACAAGGACAATCCGCTCCTCGCGGCCTACGGGGAGAACGCGCTGGTCGGCTGGCTGCGTTCGCATCCGAAAGTCGCCGAACGCTGGTGGTCGGACGTGCTGGCTGACCGAGCATGAGTGAGGACTGGTCGTTCGAGACGCGGCAGATCCACGCCGGTGCCCGGCCCGATCCGGCGACCGGGGCCCGTGCGACGCCGATTTACCAGAGCACGTCCTTCACCTTCGCGGACGCGCAGCACGCCGCGGACGCCTTCGCCTTGCGTGATCTCGAGTCGCACGCCTACACCCGGCTGTCCAATCCGACCACCGCGGTCGTCGAGGAGCGGCTGGCCGATCTGGAGGGCGGCGTCGCGGCGGTCGCGGTCGCCAGTGGCCAGGCCGCGTCGACGCTGGCGTTGCTGAACCTGGCACGGGCCGGTGACCACGTGGTCGCCGCCTCGGCGCTCTACGGCGGGACGTACAACCTGCTCGCGTACACGTTCGCCGATCTCGGCATCGAGGTGGACTTCGTGCGCGACCCGGACGACCTGGCCGCCTGGCGGGCCGCGATCCGGCCGGGCACCAAGGCGCTCTACGCCGAGAGCGTCGGCAACCCGCTGGGCAACGTGCTCGACGTCGCCGCGGTCGCGGAGGTCGCGCACGCGGCGGGCGTGCCGCTGGTGGTCGACAACACCGTGCCGACGCCGTATCTGGCGCGGCCGCTGGAACACGGCGCGGACATCGTGGTGCATTCGACCACGAAGTTCCTTTCCGGGCACGGAACCGGCATCGGCGGGATCGTCGTCGACGGCGGGAAGTTCGATTTCGCCGCCGAACCGGACCGCTGGCCGCAGCTCACCCGTCCGGACCCGAGTTACCACGGCCTGGTCTTCGCCACGGAGTTCGGCGAGCTCGCCTACAGCCTGCGGTTGCGCA
Organism: Amycolatopsis sp. NPDC059021; assembly: GCF_042739895.1. Lineage (NCBI taxonomy): Bacteria > Bacillati > Actinomycetota > Actinomycetes > Pseudonocardiales > Pseudonocardiaceae > Amycolatopsis > Amycolatopsis sp. NPDC059021. Next base: position 135,376 of record NZ_JBHYIQ010000002.1, on the reverse strand, counting down.
CCAAGCTCGTGCGGGATCTGGGACCGGCGGTGTCCCCGTTCAACAGTTTCCTGCTGCTGCAAGGGATCGAGACGCTCTCGCTGCGGATGGAGCGGCATGTCGAGAACGCTCTCGCGGTGGCCCGGTGGCTGGCGGAACACCCCGCGGTCGAGCAGGTCCACTACGCCGGGCTTCCCGGGAACCCTTGGTACGACGCGGCGAAGCGCTATCTTCCGCTGGGCGCGGGCGCGGTGGTGGCCTTCGAGCTGGCCGATGGTCTCGAAGCCGGACGCCGGTTCGTCGACCGATTGTCGTTGTTCAGCCATCTCGCCAATATCGGCGACGTACGCAGCCTGGTGATCCATCCGGCCTCCACCACGCACGCTCAGCTGGACGAGCGGCAGCAGCGCGAGAGCGGCGTGACGCCGGGCCTGATCCGCCTGTCGATCGGGCTGGAGGGGGCGCGCGACCTGATCGCCGACCTCACCCGCGCCCTGGGCGCTTGAAGCTCCACTGTGGACGTGAATGTCCACAGTGGAGCAACGCGTCACCGCGCGGCGGCAGGCGTGAGGACGCCATCGAGCACGCCGGACTTGATGCCCGCGATGATGGGCAGGCCGCAGTCTCTCGATAGCAACCTGGTCAGGACGGCGAGTCTTACCCACTCAGCGGTGCCGCACCAGACTACGCTCACTTAGCGTCATGCTATGTGCGCAGCCTGCTGAGCGTACTGCTGGAGTGCGCGGGCATGAACCTCCAAGGGAGTTGATGCAGGATGGGCAAGGTCAGCCTCGTTCGTGAAATCCCGCCCGGGAGTGGAGTCTACGGGCGACCTATCCTCGACGATGGTCAGCAGCACATCTCCGACTACGATCGCAAGAGAAGCAAGTGGGTTACGTACTGCGGTATCGATGTGCCCGACGATCACAGGTGTCCACCGTGGCCGGTCAAGCAGGAAATGCGCCCACCCACGTGTATCAGGTGTGACTACAACTACCGGTTAGCGCGTGGCTGGGATATCAGGCCCGATCATCCGGGGCGGACCTTGTCCGCATCCGATCCCAAGACCGGAAAGTCCAGCAGTGCGAAGAGCAAAGGCAAGAAGGCCTAGCCCGGCCCTGGACGGCCGTGCCCGCAGCGGCCAAAGTGAGGTATGGCGGACTCCGGGTCCCCTGGTAGCTTGATGGGGCGAAAGCGCTCTCTCGGCTTGACGGCGGATTCCGCATGATGGAACGTCGACGTAAGGCGGGCCACTGTGGACCGTGAAATAACGAGCCCGTAGCGCGCTCGTAACGAATGGCCACTATGGTCCCCTAGTCATGTCGGTAGGGCAGGCGGCCGGGGCGATCGCCGGTGGCGCCAAACAACGGAAAACGCACGTCAGCGAGGAAGATCTTGCCGGTGCTCATGCCGCGGCAGCCGTGGGCCGGTGGCTCCCGGTGGTCGCCGCGTTGCTGGGCGTCGTGACTTTTCTTCTGGTACGCCGAAGTCTGACCGACGACGCGTACATCACCTTGTCCTATGCCAAGAATCTCGCCGTGCACGGGACATGGGGGATGGTTCCCGGCGAAGCGGCCAATTCGGCCACCTCGCCGCTCAACGTGCTGCTGCTCGGCGCGCTGACGCTGGTGACAAGAATTTCCGGCGCGCCGCATCCGGTGCTCGCGCTCGGTGCGCTGACCGTCGCCGCCGGTGCTTCGCTCGGCTGGTCGTGGCTGCGTCTCGTCCGCGCGCTGCGGATCCCGCCCGCGGCCGGGCTGCTCGGCGTCGTGCTGGTGCTGGTCAACCCGTTCCTGTTGTCCGCGTTCGGGCTGGAAGTGCTGCTCATCCCGGCCGTGCTGATGCTGCTCACGGTGTTCGCCGTCGAGGGCAGGCCGATCCTGTTCGGCGCCGCCGCGGGACTCGCCGTGCTCACCCGGCTCGATCTGGTGGTGTTCGTCGTGCTCATCGCGGCGAGCGCGGCACCGATCCGGCGGCGTGCCTGGCTCGCGCTGGCGGCCGCGGTCGCCGTCGCGGCGCCGTGGTTCCTGTTCAGCTGGTTCGCCTTCGGTTCGTTCGTCCCGGACACGCTGGTCATCAAGCAGTCGCAGGCCTCGCTGTTCGCGCCGTGGAGCTACGTGAACGGGCCGGTCATGTACGCGCTCGGGCGGCCGATCGTGGTGCTGCTGACCTTCGCGCCCGCGGTGCTCGGCGTGCTCGCGCTCGCCGCGTGGGCCGCCGTCCGGTTCGCCGTGCGCTGGCCGCGGGTGCCGCCGCTGGGCCCGGTCGCCGCGCTCGGGGCCGGCGGCGTCCTCAACTACGTCGTGTACTCGCTGCTGGATGTCGGTCCCTACCACTGGTATTACGTGACGCCGGTGGTCGCGACGGGCGCGTTCGCGGTGGTGGCGTTCGGGGTGTGGCAGGGCCGGGCCAGGGAACGTCCCACGCTGCGGAGCGGGCCACCGCTGGCCGCGCTCGGCCTGGTCGGCGTGCTGACGCTGGCGCTGGCCGGGGTCGACGGCGCCCAGGGAGTGCCGTGGCGGTCGCCGGTCATCTTCGGGAACTGGGCGAGCGCCCAGGACTACGCCAGGGTGGGCAAGGACCTCGGGAAGCGGCTGAACGGCGCGACCGTCGCGAGCCCCGGCGAGATCGGCACGCTGGCCTACTACTGTGACTGCGCCATCCTCGACGTGTTCTCCGATCGCGGGCAGGTCGTCGGGCTGGTGAACGACCAGATCGCCGCGGCGGGCCCGGTCATGCGGACGGCGTTGCGGGTGAACTACCACTGGTTCGACCGCTCGCACACCCCGCGGAAGGTCGACTACCGGCTGCGGTACGAATCGGGTCCGGCGTCCGGACCGGACAGCTGGCAGGTGTATTCGGCGACCAAGGGCGTCGGCCATTTCACGCTGGTTCGTGCGGTTTGACGGTCATGAGCGCTTTCGCCGCAGCCGCCACGAGAACCTCGCCCCCGGCCGGACGGGCCGGGGGCCGACCTCGTGACGTTCCCGAAACCAGCCGCACCCAGCAGCGTACGAAAGGCCTGGAAAACCATGCGTGGCAACGCTTCCCTCATCACCGAGAGCGCGGGCGAGCCGCGACTGACCGAACGCGCTCCGCAGGGCAGGTTGACCGCGCAGCGTGGGTTGTATGCGGGTCCGGCTCCGATTGTGAGCAAGGATTTGTATGCGGAGCTGGAGTGGGGCTCGGCGGTGCGGGATCGTGGTGGGGTGACGGTGGAGCCGTCGTCTCGGGTGTCGGGGAACACGTATTTCGGGCGGTTCCCGGCCAGTTACTGGCAGCGGTGGACGACGGTGACCGAGGTCGCTGTGGAGGCGGTTGTCACGGGGGATGGGCAGCTGTCGGTGGGGGCCTCGGATGTCGAGGGTGAGCCGCGGGTGATTACCGCCGAGCAGGTCGCGGGTGCGAAGGCTCAGTTGGTGACGTTGACGGCGAGGCTGGACAAGTTCTACGACGGTGGCGCGTTGTGGCTGGACTTGGAGACCGAGGGTGGGCAGACGCTGCGGGTGGAGCGGGTCCGCTGGACGGTGGAGGCGCCGGAGCGGATCCGGCCCACGGCGGTGACGATCTGCACGATGAACCGTGCCGATGACTGTTTGAAGAATTTGCAGGCGCTGGCTGCGGATGTGTCGTCGCTGGACACGCTGGACGCGATCTACGTCGCCGATCAGGGCACGGATCTGGTGGAGTCGCGTGACGGGTTCGAGCAGGTCGCGAAGGATCTGGGGGAGAAGCTGCATTACATCAAGCAGCCGAACCTGGGTGGTGCCGGTGGGTTCACGCGGGGTCTGTATGAGGTGGCCGGGCACACCGCGACCGAGCACGCGAATGTGTTGTTCATGGACGACGACGTGTTGCTGGAGCCGGATCTGGTGATCCGGATGACGGCGTTTTCCAACCGGCAGGCGAATCCGGTCATCGTGGGTGGGCAGATGCTGAATCTGCTGCATCCGAATCAGCTGCATGTGGGGGCGGAGTACGCGAACCTCAACACGCTGGAGCCGGGGAAGCCGGTGGAGCATTCGCTGGAGACGGCGGATCTTTTGGGGATCGATGAGGAGACGTTGAAGCCGAACCGGCAGGATCGGCGGCTGGATGCGGGGTATAACGGGTGGTGGTCGTGCCTGATCCCGTATGAGGTGGTCAAGGCGGTCGGGTATCCGATGCCGTTCTTTTTCCAGTGGGATGACGCGGAGTATTCGTATCGGGCGCGGGCGGCGGGGTTCCCGACGGTGACGTTGCCGGGTGCGGGGGTGTGGCATGCGGACTTCCACTGGAAGGACTGGGATGAGTGGCACCGGTATTTCAATCTGCGGAATTCGATCATCACCGCGGCGTTGCATTCGCCGTTCAACCTGAATCTGCTGTCGCGGGTTTTGGTGGCGCAGATCGTGCGGTATCTGCTGGGGATGCAGTACGGGCTGACCGCGACGCTGTTGAAGGCGGTGGAGGATTTCCTGGAGGGCCCGGAGGTCCTGCGTGATGGCGGGGTCGCGGCGATGCAGGAGATCCGCCGGATCCGGGACGCCTACCCGGAGACCAAACGCCACAAGGCCACCGACGTGCCCGGCATCGCCTCCAACGATATCGGCATCATCAACGCCGCACCACCGCCCAGCCGCCCGATGCTCGTCATGCTCAAGCGGCTGCTGCACCAGACCCAGGGCAAGCAGCGGCACGCGCTGGGCGCGGTGGCCGCCGACGACGCGCACTGGTGGCATGTCGCGTTGTTCCGGACCGCGGTGGTGACCGACGCGAACCAGGAGGGCGTGCGGGTCCGCGCCTTCGACCGGGCGGCGATGTTCGAGCTGGCCCGCCGGAGCGCCAAGGTGATCAACCGCCTTCGCAAGGAAGGTGCCACCGCCCAGGAATTGTACAAGCGCGCCATGCCCGAGCTGACCTCGCGCGAGAACTGGACCCGCCTCTACCGGCTCTGACGCGGCCGCTCGTCGAGGACGAACAGCAGCATTCCGGCGCAGAGCAACAGGGCGGCACCCCACGCCGCCCTGTTGCCCAGCCACGCGGTGACGAGCGCGCCGAGCCCGGCGCCTGCCAGGAAGGACAGGCAGATCGCGCCGAACGCGCGGGCCTGTGCCGCGGCGCCGGGCTCCTTGCGGAACACCGCGCGGTAGGCGGCCCTGGTCGCGGTGCGGAGGTTCCCGGTGGTCATCGTGGTGTTGACCGCCCACTCGCCGAGCTTGCCGAACGTCGAGTTCTGCAGAGCGGCCACAAAGGACACGATGAGCACGATCGTGGTGCTGCTGAAGGAATCCGGCAGGAACCCGATCACCGCGAGCACCACGATCTCGGCCAGCAGCGCGACCCGCAGCGGCCGCCGCAGCCACGGCGCGACCCGCGGGTGGGTCACCGTTTCGGCCACCGCGACACCGGCCACGAAGGCCAGCAACGGCGGTACGTGGCTCAGCGCGTCGGCCCAGTCGCCCCGCGCCGCGAACACGCCGAGCAGCACCACGTTCCCGGTCTGCGCGTTGGCGAACACCCCTCCGTGCGCGACGAAGGTGAACGAGTCGAGGAAACCGCCCGCGACGGCGAGCAACGCGGCCAGCCGCAGGGTGCCCGCGGTGATGCGGCCGCTGTTCATGGTGTCCAGTGTGGACGGAACGGCGCGGCGGGTGCAACACGGGAGGCCTGGTCCCTCAGACGTCCTCGACGCGGAACACCGCGATGCGCTCGGCCGCCGCCGCGACGGCGTCCGGGGTCGGGGCGGCGGCCAGCCCGGTGGTCACGAGCCGGTCGGCGACACTCGCCGGGCTCGTCTCCACCAGTTCGCGCAGCAGCGGCCGCCGTTGATCGACCGGAACCTCCACCAGCCGTGCCGTCGACGAGCGGCGGCCGCGGGTGAGCGTCACCGTGTCCGCGGCGCGGGCGTTCGCCACCCACGCGGCCTTCGGGTACGCCTGCATGATGTAGCGGCCGCCGGTCAGCGGGATGACCGCGATGGGGAAGGTGCGCGGCTGCCCGCTGCGGCGCCCCGCGACGGTGAGCAGTTGCATCGGCCCGAAGGCGACGCCCAGGCGTTGCAGTCCGACGATGACCTTGTTCAGGGAGTTGACCATCCGGCGGTAGCTCTCGGCTTTCGTCATGCCGCCCACTGTACCCCCAGTATTACGAGACTCATATGATCTGCCCGGCATACTTCCTCCGGTGGGGTGGGGGGCTCGTGGGCTTGTTGTGGCGGTTGGGGTTCGTGCGGTGGCTTAGGTTGTGGGGGGGGGGGCGGGGGGGGGGGGGGGGGGGGCGCGCGCGGGGGGGGGGGGGGGGGGGCGGGGGGTGGGGGGGGGGGGCGCCGGGGGGGCCGGAGCCCCCGGGAACCCCCGA
>NZ_JBHYIQ010000002.1:104707-129048 GCF_042739895.1 Amycolatopsis sp. NPDC059021 | reverse complement strand
GGGGTTGTGTGGGGGGGTGGGGGTGGGTGGGTGGGTGTGGGTGGCCCCCCCCGCCCGCTGGGGGTTCTCACCGGGGCCCACCGGCGGGGACGCCGCCGTCGGGCGTGGATGCCCGCGGTGCATCCGCCGCACTCGGGGACACCCTTGTCACCCTGGCGAGCGAGTCCCACGCTCGTGGGCCCGGGTTCCTCGGTGACGGCCGAGTTCCGCATTAGCGATACCCGGGGGTTTGAATACCTATGCGTGGGCGGAGTATTCGGCGAACCGATATGGGCACGGTGTGTTCCGTTGTTTCACCTACACCGGTGAGTAATACGGAAAACGGAAAGAAGCCGGGTTATTCCCGGCGGGGTCGTCCCACTATCGGGGACTGTTCCCGCGCTGCGCCCGGCGAGGACACTGGCCGGGGCGATCAGTGTTCAGGGTGGGAAAAACTCGGGGAGAAATGATGAAGATTGTTCGTGCGTTACTGCTCGTCCCGGTTGCGGCGATGCTCGCCACGGTCGGGCTGGCCGCCTCGGCGAGCGCCGAGGAAGCGGGGATTTCCGATGCTGTCAACAGGTTCGAGAACGCCAAGAGCCGGTGGTGCATCGACGACAGCATCCCGGCGGGGCTGCGTACCTTCGGCTGCAACACCTTGAAGTTCCAGCAGTTCACTGTCCACGTCTGGAACGACAAGACCCGGCAGCTGAAGAATGTCGCCACCGGCCGGTGTCTCGATGACAGCGACAAATTCGGCCTCCGCCCGCTGGGTTGCTGGCCGGGCGGAAACCCGAATTCGAAGTATCAGAGCTGGGTGGTGACCAAATCCGGCAAGTACCTGCGGTTCCAGAACCAGGCCACCAAGCGCTGCCTCACCGATATCGGCGGCGGCAAGCTCGTCACCAGGCCGTGCTCCGGTGAGGACATCCAGAAGTGGAGCTGATCAGCTGACGAGTTCGAGCAACCGGGACACGGGCAGGCCGGGGGAGCGGTGGCCGGCGCGGCCGATCATGGTTTCGGCGGCGAACAACGCGTTGAGCACCGCTTCCTCGACCGCGTGGACGACCGCCTCGAAGAAGACGTCGAGCCGGTTCCACGGGACGAAGCGCAGTTGCTCGTAGCCCGGCTCGCCGTCCGGGAACCCGCTGGTCAGCGCGCCGGGATTGCCGGTGGAGAACGCCAGGAAGATGTCACCCGAGAAATGGGACCCGGTGGTGCCGGTGCGGGCGAGCCCGAGCGGGACGCGGCGCGCGAGCGCCGTGCACTGATGTGGCAGGAGCGGCGCGTCGGTGGCGATGACGACGATGACCGAGCCGGCGCCCGGCGGCGTCCGCCAGTCGGTGTCCTCCATCGGATTGTCGTCGGCCAGCGCCGTGCCCGCCGGGACGCCGCATACGGTGAGTTCCCGGCGCGAGCCGAAATTGGCCTGGACGAACGCGCCGACGGTGTAGCTGTCCGGCCCGTGCGCGACCACCCGGGACGAGGTGCCGCTGCCGCCCTTGAAGGCGTAGCAGTTCATCCCGGTCCCGCCGCCGACGGAGCCCTCGGCGATCGGGCCGGACCGAGCGGCGTCGATCGCGGCCATCGCGTGCGCGGGCCGCAAGTGCGGCCCGTTGATGTCGTTGAGATAGCCGTCCCAGGTCTCGGCGACCACAGGCAGCAGCCACTGCTCGGCGAGCGCCGGTTTCTCGCGGACGACCCAGTCGATCACGCCGCGGTGGCACGGGCCCACGGCGTGCGTGTTGGTGATCAGCACCGGCAACCGGAGCGATCCGGTTTCGCTGAGCCACGACGTCCCGGTCATCTCGCCGTTGCCGTTGAGGGAAAACCAGCCCGCCGCGCACGGTACGTCGACGTCCGTCCTGCCGCGCGGGAGAACCGCCGTGACCCCGGTGCGGACGGCGTCCCCCTCGATCAGTGTCCGGTAGCCGACCTCCACCCCCGGTACGTCGGTGATCGCGTTGTGCGGACCGGTCAGTCCGGGCAAGGGGAGGCCGAGTTCGCGAGGCCGGGTCATGCGATGGCACCTTCCAGATCACAGCCGGTCGCATCGCACGCGTAGGCGAGCAGCAGGTTTTCGGCTTGGCGGGCGTCGAAGGTCGGCACGGACTGGGTGAGGTGCAGGCCGATGCCGTCTTCGAGCATGACGAGCTGGCGGGCGACGGTGGCCGCGTCGCGGGCCAGGGTGAACACGCCGGTCGCCGCGCCCGTTTCGAGAATGGTGGAGTACAGCGCGACCTGCCGTTCGCACAGCCGGATGTGCTGCGCGGCGTAGGCGGGATCGCGGCGGGCGAACGCGCCGAGTTCGTAGAGCAGGACGCACAGTTCGTCGTCGCGGCCCGACGGCAGCCCGGCGCGGATCGTCCCGAGCAGTTTGCGCCGGGGATCGGGCTCGCGCCGTGCGGCCTCCTCCCGGTCGACACAGAACCGTTCGACGGCTTCCCGCTGTACCTCGCGGAGCAGATCGGACAGCGCGGGGAAGTAGTAGAGCACCGAACCGGTGGACATGTCCGCCTGCTCGGCGACGTCCCGCAGCCGCAGGTCGACGACGCCGCGCCGCAGGACCGCCTCCCGGGCGGCATCGATGAGCTCGGCGCGTTTTTCGTGCGCCCTGCTGGGTCTGGCCATGTCGGTGATTCTCTACACAGCGGTCAGAAAACTCAATACCTGACCGCCGACACGCAGTCGTTACCGCCGAAGGGGTTGACGTGGGCGCGGTCACAGTTCTTTGATGCACTCTCAAAGAATCCGGCTCAGGAGGCATCCATGGCCGCGCACCTGCACCGAGGCCTCAAGCTCCTCGGCACCCTGTTCATCACCCTGTCGGCGATCTCCCCGGCGTCGTCGGTCTTCATCATCGCCCCCGGCGTCGTCACCCAGTCCGGGACGGGCGCGTTCCTGGCGTTCGTGATCGCCGGCGTGGTCGGGGTCTTCATGGCCTTCGTCTACGCCGAACTCGGCTCGGCGTATCCGCTCAGCGGCGGCGAATACGCGATCGTGGCCAGGACCTTCGGGCGCCTGCCCGGATTCGTCGTCCTCGGCCTGTTCATGGTCTCGCAACTGCTCATCATCGCGGTGATCGCGCTCGGCGTCGGCACCTATCTGTCGGTGCTCTTCCCCGGTCTGCACGCCCCGGTGGTCGCGGCGGTGACCACGGTCGTCGCCACCGTGCTGGCCGTGTTCGACATCAAGCTCAACGCCTGGGTGACCGGGACGTTCCTGGCCATCGAGATGATCGCGCTGGTCGTGGTGAGCGTGCTGGGTTTCTGGCATCCGCAGCGGTCGCTGGCCGAGCTCACGGTGCACCCGGTCGTCTCGGGTGGGAACGGCACGGTCGTCGCGGCTTCGATCGGGCTGATCGGCGCGGCCAGCGCTGTCGCGCTCTTCGCCTACAACGGGTACGGCGCGGCCGTGTATCTCGGCGAGGAAACCCATGACGCGCATCGCGGCATCGCCAAGACCATCCTGTGGGCGCTGGGTATCACGGTCGCCGCCGAGCTGATCCCGGTCACCGCCGTGCTGCTCGGTTCGCCTTCGCTGCCCGATCTGTTCGGCGCCGAGAACATGATGGACTACTTCATCACCGCCCGCGGCGGATCGGTGCTGAACGACGTCATCAGCCTCGCCGTGGCGCTGGCCATCCTCAACGCGGTCCTCGCCATCGTGCTCGTCACCGGCCGGATGGTGTTCAGTACCGGCCGCGACGCCGCCTGGCCGTCACCGGTGAGCCGGGCGCTGGCGAAGATCCATCCGCGTTTCGGCAGCCCGTGGATCGCCACCCTCGCGACCGGCGCTGTCGGCACCGCGTTCTGCTTCGCCGACAAGACATTCCTGCTGGTGGTCACCTCGACGACGATCATCGCCGTGTACGCCGCGCTGTGCGTCTCGACGATCACCGGGCGCCGCAACGGTTCCACCGCGCACGCCGCGTACCGCATGCCGTGGTTCCCGGTCGCGCCGATCCTCGCGCTCGTCGCCATCGGCTACGTCGTGTACCAGAACTTCCGCGACCCCGCGATCGGCCGCCCCAGCCTGTTCGTCACCCTCGGGATCGCCGTGGTGTTCGCCCTCTACTACCTGTTCGTGCTGCGGCGCCGGGGAACCTGGGAACTCCAGGGCGCGGCCGACGAAACTCCGGAGGTCAGCTCCCCGCCGCGCCGGTGAACGTCGCGGTCAGCGTGAACCGGTCGCCGCGCACGAGCGTGTGCCGCCATTCGAGCGGGACGCCCTTGGCGTGGCTGAGCCGGTGGATCGACAGCCCCGCCGAACCGGGCGCGCAGCCGAGCGTCGCGCAGTCGGCGGGAGTGAGGACGACGGCGCGGATCGTCTCCCGGCCCCGGTCGAGACGCAGGTTCGCGCACCGGGCCAGCACGGCGTAGACGCCGGTGTGCGTGAGATCGGCGTCGAGCAGGCAGCTCGCGCGGTCGGCCGGAAGCCAGACCCGGTCCAGTGCGAGGGGTTCTTCCCCGGCCAGGCGGAGCCGTTCGACGTGGACGAGCGGGGCGGAGCCGTCGAGCCCGAGGTGATCGGCGATCACCCCGTCGGCGTGCACGTCGAGCCTGCGGACCACGCTGCGCTGGCTGCGCTCGGTGGTGCGGACGGTGGCGTGCAGGCTGTAGAGGCTGCCCAGCGGCTGCTCGACGTCGCGGGCCGGATGCAGGCGCGGACGTTTTCCGCGTTCGGCGCTCACCACCCCGTCGGCACGCAGCTGGGTGAGCGCGCGGCGCACGGTCGTCCGGCTGACGCCGTACTCGGCGACCAGTTCGAGTTCGCCGGGGAACCGTTCGGCGAACTCCCCGGCCCGCAACCGTTCGAGCACGGCGTTCTGGATCCGCTGCCACAGGGGTTCACGGGCGGTGCCTGCCATCACTCTCCCCGGGTCGAAATGTCCCTACATTTGGTTGAGCCGCGAAACGATCGCACCCTAACGTTTCCTCCCGGACATTCGGTCCGGGGAGGTGGTCCTGGTGAGGAGAACACGGCACCGCGTCGTGATCATCGGCGGTGGCACCGCGGGAATCACCGTCGCGGCACGGCTCCGCCGGGCGGGACAGGCCGACGTCGTCGTGGTCGATCCCGCTGTCACGCACTACTACCAGCCGCTGTGGACCCTCGCCGGTGCGGGGCACGCGCCGATCGAGGAGAGCGCCCGGCCGCAGGCGTCGGTCATGCCGCGCGGGGTGCGGTGGATCCGGCAGGCGGCCGAACGGGTCGACCCGGACGAGCGCGAGGTCATGCTCGCCGACGGGAGTGTCCTCGGCTACGAACACTTGGTGCTGTGTCCCGGGATCCGGCTGGACTGGGACGGGATCGCCGGGCTGCGGCCCGCGCTCGGGACGGACGGCGTGGGCAGCAACTACGCCTACGAATCCGCGCCCGCGACGTGGAACGCCATCCGGAACACGCGGTCGGGGACGGCGGTGTTCGCGATGCCCGCCGGCCCGATCAAATGTGCCGGCGCTCCGCAGAAGATCGCCTATCTCGCCGCGGACCACTGGCGTCGTGAGGGCGTGCTCGGCGCCGTCGACGTGCACCTGATCCTGCCCACGCTCGGGTTGTTCGGCATTCCCGAGTACGCCGGCGTACTCGCGGAGGTGGTGCGCCGTTACGGCATCACCGTGCACTTCGAGAGTGAGGTCACGGCGGTACGGGCCGACGTCCGCGAACTGACCGTGCGCGGTCTCACCACCGGCGCGACGTTCGCGCTGCCTTACACGATGGCGCATCTCGTGCCCCCGCAGAGCGCGCCGGACTGGATTCGCGAGAGCGGGCTGGCGAACCCGGACGACCCCGGCGGCTACGCCGAGATCGACAAGCACACGCTCCAGCATGTCCGTCACCCTGACATCTTCGCGCTCGGCGACGCCGGCTCCTCGCCCAACTCCAAGACCGGCGCGGCGGTGCGCAAACAGGCCCCGGTCGTGGTGGCGAACCTGCTCGCCGCGCAGCGCGGCGCCCCGCTTCCGGCGCGGTACGGGGGATACGCGTCGTGCCCGCTGACGACCGCGCGGCGCAGGACTCTGCTGGCGGAGTTCGACTACTCGATGCGCCCGGCGCCGAGCATCCCGTTCCTCGACACCACGAGGGAACGGACCGACATGTGGTACCTCAAACGCCGCGGGCTGCCGTTCCTGTACTGGAACCTCATGCTGCGTGGCCGATTCTGAACGGGAGAACTTCTTGTCCGGCAAAGGAAACCTGGTCTTCATACAGTACTATGTGGACTGTCTGTCGCAGGCGTCCTACCTCGTCGGCGACCGCGGCACCGGGCGCGCGGTCGTGGTCGACCCGCGGCGGGACGTCAGTGCCTATCTCACCGACGCCGCGTCCCACGGTCTGCGGATCGAGCGGGTCGTCGAAACCCATGTGCACGCGGATTTCCTTTCCGGGCACCTGGAACTGGCCGCGGCCACCGGTGCCCGCGTCTGCTACGGCGACGCCGCGCGCGTGGACTTCCCGGTCGAGCTGCTCGCCGACGGGCAGCGTATTTCGCTCGGTGAGGTCGAACTGGAGATCCTGCACACGCCGGGACACACGCCGGAATCCGTCAGCGTCGTCGTCTGGGATTCCGAAGCCGTGCCGTACGGGGTGCTGACCGGCGACACGCTCTTCGTCGGCGACGTCGGCCGGCCCGATCTGCTGGGCGCGGACGGCTGGTCGTCGGACGCGCTGGCCAGGGCCCTGTACCGCTCGCTGCGCAAGCTGCTCACCCTGCCCGACAACACCCGGGTCTTCCCGGCGCACGGCGCCGGTTCCGCTTGCGGCAAGAACCTTTCCCGCGACACGAGCAGCACGATCGGGGCGCAGCGGCGGACCAACTACGCGCTCGCCCCGATGACCGAGGACGAGTTCGTCCGGACCGTCTGCGAAGGGCGATCACCCGCGCCCGCGTACTTCGCCTTCACCTCGGTGCGCAACCGCGAACAGCGCCCCACCCTCGCCGAGCACGAGCCGGTGCCGGACCTCCTGCCCATGGAAGTGGGCCCGGACGCGGTCGTGCTCGACACCCGGGACGCCGCCGAATTCGCCCGCTCCCACCTGCCGGGCGCGATCAACGTCGGTCTCGCCGGCCGCTTCGCCGAGACGGCGGGACAGGTGCTTCGCGCCGACGATCCCGTGGTGCTCGTCTGTGCGCCGGGCAAGGAAATCGAAGCCCGGAACCGCCTGGCACGCATCGGTTTCGACCGCGTCCTCGGCTGCATCGACGCGTCTTTGGCCGCTGGGCAGGTGTCCGTGCGGATGACCCCGGCCGATCTGGCCGACGTCCACCGCGAACGGCAGGTCGTCGACGTCCGTAACCCGGGGGAGGTGCGGACCGGCGGCGTGGTTCCGGGAGCGGTGCACGTTCCGCTGCCGGAACTGCTCGGCCGGCTCGGCGAACTGGACCCGGAACGGCCCACGGTCGTGTACTGCGCGGGTGGCTACCGCTCCTCGGCCGCCGCGTCCCTGCTGCGGGCGCGCGGGTTCGCCGACATCACCGATCTGGAAGGCGGCTTCACCGCCTGGGCCGGTTTCGCGGTCGACGGCGTCAGCCGAGCACCGTCCCGGCGCGTTTGACCGCGCGCAGCACCGGGGTCAGCTCGAACTGGCTGATGTCGGGCAGTTCGCCGAGCGTGCCGGTGATCACCTCGTACAGCTCGTCGACGTCGCGGGCGACCAGCGTCGCCACGACGTTCGAGCTGCCGCTGGTCACCGCGACCAGCCGGGTGGCCGGGCCGGCGGCGAGCAGCCCGCCGACCCGGGCTAGCCCGGCGGGCCGGACCGACAGCCACAGCACGGCCTCCATCCGGTAACCGAGCAACTCGGCGTCCACCTCGGTGGCCAGCCGGATGACGCCGCCCGCCAGCAGGCGGGCGACCTTGCGCCGGGCGGTGGACTCGGAGATCCCGGTGGCCCTGGCGAGATCCGAGTACGGCGTCCGGCCATCGGCGGCGAGGAGGTCGACCAGCCGCAGGTCGACGCCGTCCTGTTCGGGCGGCGTCGCCGACGGGGTGAAGACGGCGGGGGTGAGCGCGGCGGCCTTGTCCTCGTCGAGAAGCGGGGCGCGCCAGCCGAGCGACTCCGGGAAGATCTTCAGCAGCCGGTGGGTCCGCCACGACGTCACCGAGCTCATCGCCGGAAGATCCTTGAGCAGCAACGAACGCTGCTCCCGCGGGCCGGGGACGAACACGACCGCGTAGACCTCGTCGCCGCCTTCGAGACAGAGCACCTCGAGCGCGCTCGACAGCGCCGCGACTGCGTCCGCGACCAGCGGCGTGCGCCCCGGTTTGCATCGCAGCCGCAGCACCAGCGGGATGACGCCGGGCAGGCACATCGGGTTGCGGACCGCGGTCACCCGGACCACCCGGCCGCCCAGCAGCGGCCCCGCGCGGCGGACGACGGTGCGTTCCGAAACGCCGACGGCGGCCGCGACCTGGCCCCAGCTCGCGCGCCCGTTCACCTGCAGGGCGGCGACCAGCTTGCGGTCGACGTCGTCGAGGGCGTGCCGGGCGCCGGTCATGGGCTTGAGCCTACGCCGTTGTCGCGTTTCCGTCTGGAGAGCCGCCGATATGGCGTCTTTCGTGCACAAACAATCGCTCCAGGGCGTTAGTGAGTCTCCGGCGGGGTTGTGTGGAAGCAGAGCGAGTGAAGCGCATGGGAGGCGACATGGCCGAGCAGGACGAGAACCCCGTGGTCACCATCGAAGCCGGTGAGGTGCGCGGATACCGGGACGGCCGGGTGGCGGCGTTCCTCGGCATTCCGTATGCGGCGGCACCGCTGGGCGCGCTGCGGTTCGCCGCGCCGGAACGACCTGCGTCCTGGGAGGGGGTCCGGCCGGCCGTGCGCCCGGCCCCCGCGCCGATCCAGTCACTCGCGGGGGCGCCGGGCGGTGCCGTCCCGGCGGAACTGCCGGGAACGTCCGAGGACTGCCTGACCGTGAACGTGTGGACCCCGGCTGCCGAGCGGGGCGACCGGCTGCCCGTGCTGGTGTGGTTGCACGGCGGCGGCTTCGCCACCGGCGCGGGCTCGGCCGAGTGCTACTCGGGCGGGGAACTCGCGCGCCGGGGCGACGTCGTCGTGGTGACCGTCAACTACCGGCTGGGCGCGCTGGGCTACCTGTACCTGCCGGATCAGCGGCCGGGCGCCAACTTCGGCCTGCTGGACCAGGTCGCGGCGCTGGAGTGGGTGCGCGACAACGTCGCCGCGTTCGGCGGGGACCCGGCGCGGGTGACCGTGGCCGGGCAGTCCGCGGGCGCGTGCTCGATCCTCGCGCTGGCGACCATGCCGCACGCGCGGTCCCTGTTCGGCCGGGCCGTCCTGCAGAGCACACCGTTCGAAATGGACGGTCACGATCTCGCCCGGTCCGAGGAGGCCACCAAGATCTTCTGCTCGTGCGCGGGTGCCGGCGAAGACATCGAGGCATTGCGCGCGCTGAGCGCCGAGCAGGTGCTCGCGGCCCAACTGGAGACGGCCCGGCGCTGGGACGCGCCCAGCTACGCGGACCGGGCCTTCGTGCCGGTCGTCGACGGCACCGTCCTCACCACCGCGCCGGGACGGGCCGCGCTGTCCGGCAGCTTCGACGGGATCGACCTGATGATCGGCTGCACGGCGGATGAGGGTCTCTTCTTCCCCGAAGCGCAGTCGCTCTGGACGGCCGGTGAGCAGCCCCGGCTCACCGGCGACCTCGCCGAGGAGTACGCGAGGGTGGCGGCGCGCCGCCCGGCGGACCCGCCCGCGCGGGTGCTCGGCCAGGTGATCACGGACCGCTTCGTGGCCGGCAGCTTCGACCTCGCCGAATATCGGGCCCGCACCGGCGCTCCGGCGCACGTGTACTGGTGGCGCCGCCCCGGCGACGGCCCGGACGGGCGGCTCGGTGCTGCCCACTGTGCGGAACTCCCGTTCCTGTTCGACACCCTCGACGCCTGGCGGGGCTCGCCGCTGATCGGCGGGACCGCCGAAGAACACCGGTACCTCGTCGAACGGACCCAGACGGCCTGGCTTTCCTTTGTGGCCGGCGGAAATCCCGATCCGGACGGCGTGCTCGGCTGGCGGCCGTACACCACCGGCGACCGGCTCGCGCTCGCCTTCGACGTCCCGGTCGAGACCGTGTCCGATGTGGACGGACGTGCGCAGGCGAGCGGGCGCTAGGCTCGCCTCGCCCGGAGTACGGTCAGTCCAGGCGAAGGATGGTCTCCTCGATGTCGGTCTTCCGGGCCGGCGCGTAGGCGGACTCGGTGCCGACGATCGCGAAGCCCGCCTTGCGGAGGACACGCAGCGAGGCCGCGTTGTCACTGGCGGCGCGAGCGCGCAGCGGCCGGACGGAGACCTTCTCGAGCAGCAGCGCCAGGGCCCGGCTGGCGACACCCTGGCCCCAGGCACCGCGGTCGACCCAGTAGGTGATCTCGTTGTGGCCGTCGATAACGAAGCTGGCGATGCTCCCCACAAGCCGTCCCCCGAGGGTGATCGCCCAGTTCTCCGCGTCGGGATTCGCGAGCACTTTGCGCATGTGCTTGTCGAACGCTTCGCGATCATCGGGATCCTCCGCGGTGAACGCGGCCATCCAGACCGACTCGGGATCACGCATGAACTCGAACAACGTCCCCAGATCGGAGTCCTCGATCGGGCGTAGCGCCACCTCGTGCATGTACCTGCCTCCTTGTCGTGTGCCCCGCTCCGGACAAGCTAGCGCCCGCCACCGACAATTCAGGAGCGCTCGGCTTGCCGTCGCGGTCGGCCGCACTCGGAGAACCAGGGAGTGCGGAGGGGTAATGTTCCTTGGCTCAACGGGCAGCGTCCGCCGAATCGAATCCGCCGAACGGGGACGTCGCACCGTCGGTGTAGCGGGAGCCGCGGGTACGGCGTTGCCTGGTCGTCACGGGTGGGAAGTCTCGAAGAGGGCTGTGACGACAGGTCTTCAGCGGCGTTCCGGCCGTGTCGTACTGTGCCGCCAGCAGAATCCCGTCGAGCCGAAGGATTGTCACTCCCCATGTCGGAACACCTCGTGAACGTCCTCACTGTGAGCCAGGGGTCGACCGGTCAGGGGCCGGGAATCCTCGGCTTTCTCATGATCGCCGTGGGTATCGGCTTCGCCCTCTTCTTCCTGGCGGCCTTGTTCGGCGTCCTGGGCGCGAACATCGGCTGCGGCGCGAAGATCCTGTGGTTCTTCGTGATTCTCGCGCTGCCGTTCCTGGGAAGCCTGCTGTGGTTCGTCGTGGGTCGCCGGACCGCCGACCCACGAGCCTGACTCAGCCCGCAGCCGGCGACGCCGCGGGCGGCGTGCCAGCCACCGTCGCGTTCGCGGCAGTTGCGGTTCTCCTTTACGAGGCTTGCGACCGGTGCCGGTCTGCTCACCACTCCGGCCGCTCCACCCTGATCACCCGCTCCACGCCGAGATCGCTGCTGGAGGGTGAGTTCACCGATCACCTGGGCTATGACAAGCACGACCCGGCCGGCCGCGGGACCGGGACGCGAGCTTCGAGCCGAAGATCGTGGCGAAGCGGCAGAAGCGCCGGACCGAGGTCGACGAGATGGTGATCTCCTTGGCTGCCAAGGGTTTGACCGTTGGGGAGAACTCCGCGTAGCAGTTTCCGCTACGCCGGGCGTCAGCACTGGGTCGCGAGCGCCAAGGCGTTCAAGCCGGTCTCCACCGCCCCGGCCGAGGCCGCCGCGCGCGAGCAGTTCGCCGCGATCGAGAGCGTCAACGCCCGCATCCGCCGCGCCGTCAAAGCCCACGGTCACTTCCCTAAAGAACAAGCCGGACTCAAGTGTGTCTACCTGGCGATCATGAGCCTCGACCCGACCGGCACCGGCCACAAACCTTTAGACGGTGATGGGTAGGTGGAGGATGTTGCGTCTGGGGGTGCGTAACGGATCCACGTAATCTGGCGGAATAAATTCGGGGAGTCCGTCCTCGGCGATGCGGACTGTCCAGTCGGCTTTGTGCAGGAGTCGGTGATGCGTGCCGCAGAGCAGGACGAGATTCCGGAGGATGGTGAGTCCGCCGTTCATCCACTCGAGCAAATGGTGGGCGTCGCAATGTCGGGGCTTGCGATGACACCCGGGAAATGCGCAGCCACCGTCCCGGATGATCAGCGCTTTGCGGAGCGCGGGGGTGACCAATCGCTTGGCACGCCCGAGATCGAGGGGCTCACCCTTGCTGCCGAGGACTGCGGGGATGACCTGACAGTCACAGGCCAGCATGCGGGCTTCGGTCGCGGAGATCTGCGAGACCATGTCCAGGCAGGCGGTGCCCAGCTTCGACTTCAAGTCCTCCAGGGTCACGGTGACCAGGAGTTGGGCGCGGTCGCCGCCGGGCACGTCCGGCACGTTGGCGAGCATCGCGACAGCCTCACCGAAAGCTTCCCCGTACCGCTGGGAAGGTGACCGCAGGTCCGGCCACTTGTCCTCCCCAGCAGGCCGGGGTGCGGCCAGGGGATCGAGGAGGGTGCTCAGCCGGGTTCCGGTGATGGGGTCGAGCTGTCCGTCGATGTCGAACCAGCCGTCCTTGCGCTGCCGCACCCGCAACTCCGGCTTCCGCTCCGACGGATCCGGATCCTCCGGCGGCTTCCCGTCCTGATCCATCCGCGCCAGCAACTCGTTAGCGGCCTTCACCACTTCCTGAGGTGACGCGTGACGGGCCAGCTCCACCAGAATCTTCTCCGCCTTGCTTCTGTCCTCTTCGGACACAAAGCTCGGGACCTTCTTCAGGAAACGGAGGATCTTCTCGCTGTGATGCGGGCTGATCTCGCCATCGAGCGCGGCAGCGCCGGTTGCTGGCGCCACCGCGGGGAGTTCGGTACCGTCGATGTTACGGCCGGGATTCAACCCGTGGGCCCGATCGAGATACTTTTTGGCGTCACCACGCGACATCCGCCCCATATGCGCGAACCACGCCGCGGTGGAGCCGTAGCCGTACAGTTTGGACGCGCCGCGAGAGTCGATCTCCGCGAGGTACTGACCAAGCTCGGCGTCCAGACGCCACAGGGCTTCCAGTCGGGTACGCACCTCGTCGGCGAGTTCACGACCGGATCGCCGCCACAGCTCCTGCGGCGGTTCCAGAGTGGACAGATTCCCGGACACACCACCATCATACCGCGCCGGATAGAACGTATGTGCGACACGAATGGGTGGACTGCGGTCGATCCGTGGCGACGATGTGGTGCCTCATTCTCGATGAGGCCTTCTTGCATTTGGTCCTTTGTGGACATTGATGTGACGAAGGGAGCTTTCAGGGCGCTCAGTGCTGTGAAGGCGTCCTTCACGGCATTCGGCAGGTGAGTCCACCCCAGCCCCCAGGGGCTCCCCGTGTAAGCAGGCAGCGTCGCTCGACGTCCCGAACGCTCCACTGGAGACGTTCATCGTCCCGAACGCGTCGTTCGGGACATCGCCCGCGCGCCGGAACTACGCGCCGGACCGCTGGAAAGCCGTGCGATAGCTGGTCGGACTGGTCCCGACCACGCGTTTGAACCGTTCGCGGAACGCCGTCGGGGAGCCGAATCCCACCTGCGACGCGATGCGGTCGACCGGATGGCCGGTGGCTTCGAGCAGGTACTGCGCCTGGCGGACGCGGGCGCGCAGCAGCCATTGCAGCGGGGTGGTGCCGGTCTGTTCCCGGAAGCGGCGGTTGAGGGTGCGGGTGCTCATCCCGGCCTGGCGGGCGACGTCCTCGAGGGTGAGGTCCCGCCCGGTGTTGTCCTCCAGCCAGCGCAGCACGGGTTCCAGTTCGGAGCCTCGCGGTACGGGCGGCTGGTCGTGCACGATGAACTGGGCCTGCCCGCCCTCGCGTTCCAGGGGCATCACGGACAGCCGGGCGGTGTCGGCCGCGACCGCCGAACCGTGGTCGCGGCGGATCATGTGCAGGCACAGGTCGAGGCCCGCCGCGGCCCCGGCCGAGGTGAGGAACTGTCCATTGTCGACATAGAGCACGTCGGGGTCGACGTCGACGGCGGGATGGAGCCGGGCCAGTGCGCCGGCCGCGAGCCAGTGGGTGGTCGCGCGAAGACCGTCGAGCAGGCCGGTGGCCGCGAGGATGAAGGCGCCCGAGCAGATCGACGCGAGGCGTGTCCCGTGGGCCGCCGCTTTCCGGATCGCGTCGAGAGCCTCGTCCGGGACGGGCGCGAAGACGTCTTCGCAGCCGGGCAGGATGATCGTGTCCGCCTCCGCCAGTGTTTCCAGGCCCCAGCGGAGCTGGAGGGTGAACGCCCCGGCGTCGACCGTCGGCGTGACCCCGCAGACCCGGACGCGGTAGGCGGGGCGGCCGTCGGGCAGGCGTGTGCGGGTGAACGCGTCGATCGGCGTGGACAGGTCGGACGGGAGGACCTTGTCCAGCGCCAGGACTGCCACGGTGTGCATGGCAACACTGTAAGCATGCCGGTGAATCCGGCCAAGCGCGCCGACCAGGCGACTCGGTCACCCGGCCTGGGCGAGGCATCTGGCGGGAATCCGGTGAAAGGTGGCAATCCAGCCACTTCTCCCGATCTTCGGCGGCGGCTAGCGTCGGGCCCGCCGAAGCCGAGGAGGAACCAGCGCGTGACCAAGGTCCTGCTTTCGATCCACGTACTGGCCGCGATCATCGCGATCGGGCCGGTGACCATCGCGGCTAGCATGTTCCCGGCCGCGACCCGCCACGCGCTGGCCGCGCCGGACCGTGACCCCGCGGTACTCCGCACGCTGCACCGCATCTGCCGTGTCTACGCCGTGGCCGGGATCGCCGTCCCGGTGTTCGGGCTGGCCACGGCGAGCGGTCTCGGCGTGCTCGGCGACACCTGGCTGATCCTCTCGATCGTGCTGACCGCGGTCGCGGCCGCTGTCCTGACGCTGCTCGTCCTCCCCAGGCAGAACGCGGTGCTCACCGGTTTGGCGGCGCACGAGGAGCCCGACCGGAAGGCGCCCGCGCGGCTGGCCATGTACACCGGAATGTTCAACCTGCTGTGGGCCGCGGTCACCGTGCTGATGATCGTCCGCCCCGGTTCGACGACGGGCGCCTGACGTGCGGCCGTTGCGGATCGCGGCAGGCTGATCGTCCTGAAACGGCTCGCTCGCGCACTACGCTGAACCCATGAAGGGTCTCCTCCTGCGACTGTCCGCTGTGGACACTGACGCCGAGGCGGCGGTCCGGGTGATCGCCTACTTCGACGAACTGGTCGCGCACGGCGCCGGGCTGCCGGACCTGGTCCGCGCCACGGCATCGCTCGCGGGATGCGTCGCGGGCCTGCGGCGCGACGGCGAACGGCCGCTGCGGTTCAAGCCGGGTGGTGAGCCGGCCGAAGGCGAGGAACGGATATCGGTGTCGGCGGATCTGGGCGATGACCCGGCAGGCATGGTGTGGCTGGAACGGGCGGACGGTCCGGGCAGGCTCGACGACCTCGTGCTGGAGCGCTTCGCCATCGCGGCCCGGCTGCTCGCGCGGCCGGTGCCTGCCAGGACGCCGCAGCTGGCCGATCCCGCGCTCGTCGAACTGGTGCTCGGCGAGCAGGCGGCGGACGAGGACCGCGCGCGGGCGTTGCGCCTACTGGGATTGGACGCCGCGAAGCCGGTGCGGGTCGTGGCGGTCGGCACCGAGGACGGCGGAGATCCGGGCGCGGCGGCGGTCGCGCTCGTCGCGCGGGGCGGGGCGTTGCCGCCGGTGCGGGTGGCGGTGGTCGGCGGGGTCGCGGCCGTGGTGGTCCAGCCGCGGGCAGGCACCGCTGTGGTGGTCCCGGCGCTGCGTGCCGCACTCGCCGAGCGAGCCAGGGAGCGCAGTTCCGCCGGGTCCGTCCGGGTCGGCGTCGGTGACGCTGTCGACGGGCTCGGCGCCCGGCGGTCGTGGCTGCAGGCACGGCTGGCCGAGCGGTTCGCGGTACCCGGCACCGAGGCGGTGGTCGAGCACGGCGAACTCGGCCCGCTCACCCTCCTCGCGGAGATCCCGATCGAGCGGTTGCGCGCCCACGACGACGTCCGTGCCCTCGACGCGCTGGCCGCGACGCCGACCGGAGCTGTCGACGTCGCGACCCTGGAAGCCTTCTGCCGCACGGGTTCCCTGCGGCAGGCGGCCGCCGTGCTGCACCGGCACCACAGCTCGGTGGCCGCCCGGCTCGCCCACGTCGAGGACGCGCTCGGCTGGCGGCTGGACGAACCGGACGACCGCTTCCGCGCCCGGCTGGCGCTGCTCGCCCGCAGGCTCGCGACCCGGGACTGAGCGTCAGGCCGGCTCCACGCCCAGCACCCTGGCCAGCACCGCGAGCCGCTCGGCCGCTTCCCGTTTGCTGATCTTCGCGTGCTCCACGATGGCGGAACCGTGGAACGTGCCGGGGAACAGGTGCAGTTCGACGGTGACCCCGGCGGCGAGCAGCGCCTGGGCGTAGGCGATCCCCTCGTCGCGCAGCGGGTCGAACTGCATCGTGGAGATGTAGGCGGGCGGCAGGCCGGTGAGGTCGGTCGCCCGCGCGGGCGCGGCGTGGACGGGGACGTTCTCGGTGCCGCGGACCCCGGCGCCGAGGTAGTGGTCCCAGCTGAGTTCCGCGCGTGGCCGGTTCCACAGCGGGGTGTCGACGAACGCGCGCATGCTGGGCGTTTCGAGGCGGTCGTCCAGTTCGGGAATGCCGAGGAACTGGAACGCGATCGACGGCCCGCCCCGGTCCCGTGCCAGCAGGGCGAGCGCGGCACACAGCCCGCCACCGGCGCTTTCGCCGTGGATCACGATCCTGGCCGGATCGACGCCGAGCTCGTCGGCGTGTTTCGCGGTCCAGACCAGCGCCGCATAGCAGTCCTCGAGCCCGGCCGGGAACGGCGCTTCGGGCGCCAGCCGGTAGTCCACGGACACCACCACGACGCCGAGGTCGCGGGCGAGGCCGACGTTGCTCGCGTGGTCGATCTCGAGGTCGCCGACGATGAACCCGCCACCGTGCACGTCGAGGATCGCGGCGGGCGCGGCGACCCGTTCGGGCGTGTAGATCCGCACCCGGACGTCCGGGGCGTCCTCCGGGCCGGGCACGAACTCCTCGCGGATGGTGACGCCGGTGGTGTCGATGTCGCCGTACAGTTCGGCGACGGCCTCGTTCAGCATCGACCGCGCGGTGGCCAGATCCGTGAGGTCGGTCGCCGGCAGCATCGGAATGGCCGCGGCGATCTCGGGATCGAATGCGTAGGTCACGGTGTCTCCACGGGTTCGGGACGGGGAGTCCTATTCTCGTCGGCCGCCGAGCCGGTGATCATCCGCCACGCGTCGCCGGAACGGCCGGGGCGGACCGACGATCGTGCAGCTCGCCGGTGCGGGACCGGAGCAGCCACGCGGTCAGGACTCCACCGGCCAGCGCGATCCCACCGCAGAACAGCAGCACCGTGACGATCGCCCCGGTCGTGTCCGCGCCGTGGCCGCCGTAGAGCGTGCCGCACAGGGCGACACCCAGCGCGAGCCCGAGCTGACGGGAGCTGTTCGCCGCCGCGCCCGCGGTACCCCCGTAGGTGGCGGGCACGGCGGCGATGGCCACCGCCGGGAACACCGGGGACACCATCCCGGCGCCGAGTCCGGTGAGCACCAGCGCGGGCAGCAGCGCGACCCAGTTCGGCGCGGCCAGCGCGGCGAGCCCGGTGACGCAGCCGAGTCCGATGAGGACGGTCGCGCCGCCGAGCACGAGGCCGGGCGGGAGGCGGTGCAGCCGGTCGCTGATCAGCGCCGAGGTCAGGAAGAAGACCACGACCTGCACGGTCAGTACCAGGGAGGTGCCCGCCGGGCTGAGCCCGGTGGTGTCCTGCAGCCACACCGAAAGCACCGGCAGCGCACCGAAAGCGGCGAGGTAGTAGGCGAAGGCGACGACCAGTACTCCGATGAACGCGGGGGTGCCGAAGAGCTTCGCCGGCACCATCGGCGCCGGATGGCGGCGTTCGGCGAGCAGGAACAGCACCAGCGCGACCACGGCGACCGCCGCGCCGAGCACGGTCCCCGTCGCGGCCCAGCCGTGGTCCCCGCCGTTGATCACGGTGAAGGTCAGCGCCGACACGGCCACGGTGAAGGTGACGATGCCGGGGAAGTCGACGCGGTTGCCCGTGCGTTCGCTTTCGCGGAGCGACGTGACGGCCAGGACGAGCGCGAGGGCGCAGATCGGCAGCGAGACGAAGAAGATCCAGCGCCAGCCGAGCAGTTCCGCCAGCATGCCGCCCGCCACGGTGCCGACCGCGCCCGCGGCCCCGGCCACCGTGCCCCACACCGCGAACGCCCGCGCCCGTGCCCGGCCGGTGTAGGTGAGGCCCACGAGCGGCAGGATCGTCGCGAACATCGCGGCGCCCGCGACGCCCTGGACGGCGCGGGCGGCGATCAGCACGCCGACCGAGTCCGCGATCCCGCAGGCCAGCGTCGCCAGGCCGAAGGTGACCAGCCCGGCGAGATAGACCCGCTTGCGGCCGAGGTTGTCGGCGAGCGAGCCCATGCCGAGCAGCAGACCGGCGAGTGCCACGGTGAAGACGTCGACGATCCATTGCCGGGTGCCGAAGCCGCCGCCGAGTTCGGCGCCGATGCGCGGCAGGGCCACGGTGACGATCGTGGTGTAGAGGATGAGGAGGAAGGTGCCGAGACAGGCGGCCACGAGCGGGCGCCAGGACACGGGATTCCGGTCGAGTGTGGGTCGCATGATCCGAACGATGGTGTAATGGTCTTGTGCGTGAGAACCATTACTACGCGGAGATCCTGCGGCTGGTGACCGACATCACCAACGATCCGCCCGCCGGCCTCGCGGATCTCCGGCGGCGCTGTGCCAGGGCCTATCTCAGTCCCGACATCCCCGCCGGGCCGCAGGACCTCGAGGACATCCGCGCGCTGGGGGTCTGTTGGGCCGAGATCGTCGACGCCGGAACCGAGCAAGGCCGCGTCGACCTGCTCAACGCGTTGCTCGCCAAGGCCGCCGCCTATCCGCGGATCACCAATCACGACGACTGCGCCGGCTGGCACCTGCACTACCGCGACGACGGCGTCCGGCTCGCCGCGGTGCTGCGCGCGGTCGTCGGCGTCGCCGCGGCACAGCATCTCACCGAACTGGGCATGCACCGGCTCGGTCGGTGCGCGCTCGAAGAGTGCCGGGCGGCGTTCGTCGACTTCACCCGCGGCGGCGCGCAACGCTACTGCACGCGGGTGTGCGCGAACCGGGACGCCGTCCGCCGGCACCGGCGGCGGACTCAGCCGGTCGGCTGAGCCGCTCAGCCGACCGGCTGAGCGGGACTTTCAGCCCTGGATCCGGGACATCGCCCGATGTCCGGCGATGGCGATTTCGCGACGCTGGGAGTGTCCACTTTCGCCGTCGAGAAGGAAGAACGCCATGAACACACGGACGCGGACCGCCGCGCTCTCCGACGAAGACCTGAAACACCCGCACAGCCTGAGGGCGTTCCGCGGGCTCAAGCTGCTCGTCACCGGCTACCTGGGCCTCAGCGTGCTGACGCTCGTGGCCATCTTTCTGCTTCGCCACGACACCGAGATGGTGACCGACGCCGTCTGGGTCCGGGTGACCATCGTCGTCCTCAGCGCGTTGCTGACCTTCGCCTTCACCAGGGGCGTCGCGCGCGGGTCCCGGCGATCCTTCCTCCGGTTGCGCATCGTCTCGGGCGTCATGGTCGTCGCGATCGCGGTGATCATCGCCGTCCCCGGCCTGTTCCCGCTGTGGCTCAGGATCGAACAGGGCGTGTGCGGGGTGCTGCTGCTCGGCGTGGTGGTGATCGTCAACGGGAAACACCTCCGTGCGAAGTTCGCCAAGTAGGCGCGGCTCCGCCGCCGTGAGATCGTGGGTGGCGCGGAGTCACCGAGGAGGGCGCAGATGAGCAGTCCCGCGCTGGACCCGGGGCAGCAGCTGAAGCGCCCGGTCATCACCGTCATGCCGTATGCGCTGCTGGCGGCCTTGATGGTCTTCACCGTGGCGGTCAGGAAATCGGCGCCGGACGCCCTGATGGTCGATCTGGTGCTGGGCGCGCTGTGCGCGGCCTGGATGCTGGGGATGTTCACGCTGCGTCCCGGATGGCGTCACCGTCCGGCCGTGATGGCCGTGTTCGTCGGCGTGCTGACCGTGCTCACGCTGATCCTCTCGATCGACGCTCCGTGGTTCGGCGTCTTCACGCCCGCGCTCTACATCTACGCGTTCCGGCTCCTGCCCTGGCCGGGGCAGCTGCCAGGGGTCGCCGCGGTGGCGGTCGTGGCGGGGACCGCGCAGGCGTACGCGGTGGACAAGACGACGTTCACCGGCTGGCTGGTCTACGCCTGTGTCGTGCTGGCGAACGCGCTCCCGTTGTGCCTGTTCGCCTGGTTCGCCTGGCGTGCCGAACTCCAGAACGAGGAACGCAAACGGGCGCTCGCGGAGCTGGCCCGTGCCAACCGCAGGCTCGAGGCGTCCGCGGCGGAAAACGCGGAACTGCAGGAGCAGCTGCTGGTCCAGGCGAGGGAGGCGGGCGTGGTCGGCGAACGGCAGCGGATGGCGCGCGAAATCCACGACACCCTGGCGCAGGGACTCACCGGGATCATCACCCAGCTGCAGGCGGCCGAGCACGCGGGCGACGATCCGGAGGGCTGGCGCGGGCACGTCCGCACCGCGACCGGGCTGGCGCGTGAGAGCCTGTCCGAGGCGCGGCGGTCGGTGCACGAACTGCGCCCGGCGCCACTGCAGGCGGCCGTACTGGGCGAGGCGGTGGCCGAGGTCGCCGAGCGGTGGTCGGCGCTGCACGGGATTCCGGTCCGGGTGACCACGACCGGGCGGGCCCGTCCGATGCGGCCGGAGGCGGAGTTCGCGCTGCTGCGGACCGCGCAGGAGGCACTCGCCAACGTCGCCAAGCACGCGGGAGCGACAAGGGTGGGGGTGACATTGTCCTATTTGGACACCGAGGTGGCGCTGGACGTCCGGGACGACGGCAGGGGTTTCGACCAGGCCGGCGGCGGTGTGCGGGCGGACGGCGGATTCGGGCTGGTCGCGATGCGCGAGCGGATCGAGGGACTGGCCGGCACCGTGCGGATCGAATCGGAACAGGGGGAGGGCACGGCGGTGTCGGCGTCGGTCCCGGCCGAACCGGCGGGAGCGCACCCGTGACCGGCACCGAAGCCCCGGTCACGCTGTTGATCGTCGACGACCATCCGGTGGTCCGGGACGGGCTCGCCAGTATGTTCGCGCGGGATCCGGAGTTCGCGGTGCTCGGTGCGGCGGCCGACGGCGCCGAAGCGGTGCGGCTGGCCAAGGAACTGGCCCCCGACGTCGTCCTGATGGACCTGCGGATGCCCGGGATGGACGGGCTGACCGCGATCGCCGAGCTGGCCAGGGAGGGCGTCACCGCCCGGGTGCTGGTCCTGACCACCTACGACACCGACAGCCACGTGCTGCCCGCGATCGAGGCGGGCGCGACCGGCTATCTGCTCAAGGACGCGCCCCGCGACGAGCTGCTGCGGGCGGTCCGGTCGGCCGCCCGGGGCGACGCGGTGCTCTCGCCTTCGGTGGCCGCCCGGCTGATGAGCCGGTTCCGGGCACCGGCGACGGGACCGTTGAGCCGCCGCGAAATCGAGGTCCTGGAGCTGGTGGCGGCCGGATCCACGAACCGGGAGGCGGCGGCGAAGCTGTTCATCAGCGAGGCCACGGTCAAGAGCCACCTGCTGAACATCTACGGCAAGCTTGGCGTCGGCGATCGCGCCGCGGCGGTCGCCGAGGCGTTCAGCCGCGGCCTGCTCACACCGGGGACGCCCTGACCTCTCCTGTCTCTTCTGTATGATACAGATTTATGACAGGTTCGCGGTCGCAGTGGCTCGCGGGTGAGCTGCGGGAACGGATCGCGCTCGGCGACTACGGCCCGTCCGGGGCGCTGGAGAGCGAGGCCGAGCTGGGCCGCCGGTACGAGGTCAGCCGGGTGACGGTCCGGCGGGCGCTCGAACAGCTGCGGGACGAGGGGCTGCTGGCTTCCCGCAAGGGGGCGGGCTGGTACGTCGTCTCGGGCACGTCGTTCGGGCAGTCGCTGGCGCTGGGTACGTTCCAGCACGCCTCGTCGGCGATCGCGGACGCCGGGGTCCCGCTCGTCCGCACGGTCGTCGAGTACGGCTACGGCGTTCCGCCCCGCGGGGTGGCCCGGCTGCTGGCCGTGCCCGCCGACGCCGAGACATTGCGGGCCCAGGTGCTGCGGCGCGCGGGCCCGACCCCGCTCGACGTGGTCACCGAATGGGTGCCGCTGGCATGGGCGGCGCCGGTCAGCCGGGCCGACGCGGAGCATCCGGGGATCTGGGAGACCTTGCGCCGCAACGGAAACCAGGTCGCCGCCGTCCGGCAGAGCATCGCCGCCGCGGCCGCGGGCCGTCGGGAGGCGGACCTGCTCGAACTGCCGGAGCACACGCCCGTCCTGCTGATCCGGCGGCTCGCCGTCGGCCAGGACGGCACGCCGATCGCGCTGTCCGAACACCGCTACGCGGGCCATCGCTTCCGGCTGGACGTGGAGTTCCGCGGCTGGCCCGCCACCGCGGGCGCCGAACCACCCGGCGTGGCACCGAACATTCCCGAACCGGACCAGGAAGGCTGACATGCGGATACTCGTCACCGGCGCGGCCGGCTTCATCGGTTCCCACTTCACCCGGCACTGGGTACGCGAACATCCCGGCGACCACGTCGTCGCCCTCGACGCGCTGACCTACGCCGGCAACGAGGCCAACCTGGCCGACGTGCGGGACCGGATCACCTTCGTGCGCGGCGACATCGCCGACGCCGAACCGGTGCTGCGCGAGCACCGCGTCGAGGTGATCGTCAACTTCGCGGCCGAGTCGCACAACAGCCTCGCCGTGCTCGATCCCGGATTGTTCTTCCGTACCAACGTTCTCGGCACGCAAAGCCTGCTGGAGGCCGCTCGCCGCACGGGGGTGGACCGCTTCCATCACATCTCCACCTGCGAGGTCTACGGAGATCTCGCGCTCGACGCCGAGCAGGCGTTCACCGAGGAGTCGCCGTACCGGCCGCGCACGCCCTACAACGCCAGCAAGGCCGGGGCCGACCACGCGGTCCGCGCCTACCACGAGACCTACGGCCTGCCGGTCACGATCACCAACTGCGCCAACAACTACGGCTCGCACCAGTTCCCGGAGAAGGTGCTGCCGCTGTTCGTCACCCACGCGCTGGACGGCAGGCCGCTGCCGGTCTACGCGTCCAAACACCACCGTCGCGAATGGATTCACGCGCTCGACCACGCTCGCGCCGTAGCCGCGGTGCTCGAGGAGGGCCGCGTCGGCGAGACCTATCACGTCGGTACCGGTGTCGAGGCCAGTGTGGACGAGATCGCGGACCTGGTACTGGCCGAGCTCGGCCTGCCCGCGTCGTGGAAGAAAGAGGTGCCGGACCGGCCGGGACACGACCGCCGTTATCTGCTGGACTCCGGCAAGATCCGCCGGGAGCTGGGCTGGCGGCCGGAGGTGGACTTCGGCGCGGGGGTGCGGGAGACCGTCCGCTGGTACGCGGACAACCGCGACTGGTGGGAACCACTGCGCGGGCGTTCCCCGGTGACCGAAGGGGCATGGGCCTCCTAGCCGCCCGGCCGGTGCCCGGGACGGGCAGGGGAGTCCGGACGCGCACCTGCCCTTTGGGGTGCGTGATCCACGTCCCGGCGGCGACATACTCGCCTGGTGCGGGGAATTCGCCCCGCCGGTCGTGAACACGCAGGGGGAATCATGGAACGGAGAATCCGGGGACTCAAGACCGCGCTGGTCCTCGCCACCGCGGGAGTGGCGGCGCTGGTGGGCGTTCCCGCCGCGCAGGCCGCGACGGGCCCCGCGCCCGTGGGCGCGAGCAGCACGCTCGAGGTGAAGAGCGCGGTGTGGGGCGAGCTGCACGTGGGCGACTGCCAGCAGAACAACGGCACCATGGTCATCCGCTCGGACGGCACGGGCGACTGGAGCGCGACCACGTTCACCTATCACACGCACTCCGGTGACGTCTGGCATTCCAGTTTCGACTTCTACACCACGGCCGGGTATCACCTGTTCGGCGCCGGCACGTTCGACAGCCCGCGCATGAGCGACGGGAACCCGCCGCCGAAGTACAACTGGGGCGGGCACTTCACGTTCAACCCGGCCGACTTCAACGGCGTCGACATCTACAAGACCATCCAGCACTCGCGGTGCTGACAGGTCCATTGTGGACGTAGCAGGCGGTCCGGGGCGATGCTCCGGGCCGCCCGCGCTCGTGCGCTCCCGCCCCGCTCCGCTGGTCCGCGGAGCGCGGCGTTGCGGGTGTCCCGGCATACGGTGTCAGGCCCGGGAACCGGCACACCGGGCAAACACGGCATGACAGAGCACTCCGCGGCGTGTCGCCTGTCGCGGTGGCCGCCCAGGGGGAGAAAAAAAAACACAAAAAAACCAGATAGGGACACGCAGGGGTGGGGGAGGCCGCCCCCCCCACTGAGGGACACGC
>NZ_JBHYIQ010000002.1:57911-104697 GCF_042739895.1 Amycolatopsis sp. NPDC059021 | reverse complement strand
CCCCGACCGCCTCTCTCTCTGCGCGGGTGCGGCGCGCGCGCGCTCTCACTCCCTCGCTCTCGCACACCCACCCCCCCCGCGGAGCGGGCCCCCCCCGGCACAAGGGGTGTGGTGCCCAGCCGCCCCACTGTGTCGCGAACGACGCGTTCGAGACGATCAACGTCGTCAACGACGCGTTCGGGACATCGCCGCGGGCGGTGGCCCCCTTCACGGCGGTGAGCGCCGGTAAGGAGTCCTTCCCGGACCCGAGGTGTGCCCGGCGGAGATCGAATTCACTCCGGCAACGGTGAGAATGCGGATTGACAGACGCTGGGAAAAATGGTGGCCGCGGATTGCCCGCGTGGTTTCCGCGGTGGCGGATCGGGTGTACGGTGGTGGCCGTCGTGGGTGGCGACCGGTCTTCTGTCAAGCGTCGAAGGGATGGATTTCGGCGCCGCTGCCTAACTGGACCAGACCACTTGCGCTACCGGTCCGCAGGCCGGCGTCCTCGCCGAATATCCCTGCCGTTACTGGGAAGCCGAGGTGGCCGGGCGGGACAGGGAAACCGCCGGCCCGTGGGTGGCGGGGGAATAGGCCGGACCACGCCATAACGCGGGGCATAATATCGCCGCTCAGTGCCGATCGACCTAATGCGTGCGGCCGAACAGCGTCAAGCATTCGGTTTAGTTGACATTCATGTTTATAAGCTCATACTTTGCTCCTGCTGTTCAGGCAGAAAACCCTTCCTCTAGGAGCAAGCGTGAAACGCGCAGCAGGACTGTTATCGGCAGCGTGCTTGGCGGCCCTTTCCATTCAAGCGATCACCGCTGTCGCCGAGGCGGCGCCACCGGCCGCACCGGCCCCCAACTCCGTGGCACTCGCCGTCGCGGCCGCCGACCGGGCGGCCGACTCCGGCCTCGACGCGCTCCACAAGAGCGCCGACGAGCAGTTCAGAAGAGTGAACGTCTATCAGGGCGGTGTTCCCGGTAAACGGGACCTGTTCTACGTCTCGTACGACCGGACCTACAAGGGACTCCCGGTCATCGGCGGGGACGCCGTGGTCGCCACCGACAACGCGGGCAAGGTGCTCGACACCATGGCGGCCCCTAAGGCCGACCTCACCGTCGACACCGTCCCGAAGCTGACCGGCGACCA
This sequence comes from Amycolatopsis sp. NPDC059021, assembly GCF_042739895.1. Classification (NCBI taxonomy): domain Bacteria; kingdom Bacillati; phylum Actinomycetota; class Actinomycetes; order Pseudonocardiales; family Pseudonocardiaceae; genus Amycolatopsis; species Amycolatopsis sp. NPDC059021. The sequence goes on along the minus strand of NZ_JBHYIQ010000002.1, from coordinate 103,563 downwards.
GGCGGCGGCCGTCGCGAAGACCACTTTGTCCCAAGTGGACAGTGTGGTGGGCAGCACGCTTTCGGTGCTGGCCGAGGGCAGCGGCAAGCTGGTCTTCGAGACCGTGCTCACCGGGCACAAGGCGGGCAACGTCCCCAGCAGGCCGCACGTCTACGTCGACGCCCAAACCGGCGCCGTCGTCGGCAGCCGTGACGACTCCTCCGCCGGGCGCGGCACCAGCGAGTGGAACGGCCCGAACCCGCTGACCATCGACACGAGCAACAACAGCACGGTCGACCCGAAGCGGTCCGGTGTGCGCTGTGTCGACTACAGCAGCAAGCAGCCCTTCACCAACGCCAACGACACCTTCGGCAACGGGAACGCCAGCAGCAAGGAGACCGGCTGCGTCGACGTGCTCTGGTCCACCCAGCACGAATGGGACATGCTCAAGGCGTGGCTGGGCCGCAACGGGATCGACGGCAACGGCCGCGGCGTGACCGTGCAGGTCGGGCTGAACGCGGTCAACGCCTACTGGACCGGTGACCACATCGAGATCGGGCACAACCAGGCAGGCAAGTGGATCGGGTCCATGGACGTGGTGGGCCACGAACACGGCCACGCCATCGACCAGTACACCCCCGGCGGTGCCGGGCAGGAAGCCGGGCTCGGCGAGGCGACCGGGGACATCTTCGGCGCGCTGACCGAGGCCTACACCAACGAACCGGCGCCGTACGACACCCCGGACTACACCGTCGGCGAGTCGGTCAACCTCGTCGGCAACGGCCCGATCCGCGACATGCGGGATCCCTCCCGGGTCAACAACGACCCCAACTGCTACTCCAGCTCGATCCCCGGCACCGAGGTGCACAAGGCCGCCGGCCCGCTGAACCACTGGTTCTACCTGCTGGCCGAGGGTTCGGCGAACAGCCCGACCTGCAACAGCTCCACGGTCAAGGGCATCGGCATCCAGAACGCCGGTCGCGTGTTCTACAACGCGATGCTGCTCAAGACCTCGGGCATGACCTACAAGCGTTACCGCACCGCCACGCTGACCGCGGCCAAGAACCTGGACCCGAGCTGTGCCCAGTTCACCTCGGTCAAGGCGGCCTGGGACGCGATCAGCCTGCCCGCCCAGCCCGGTGACCCGACCTGTGTCGGCAACCCGACCGACGACTTCAGCCTGACGCTCAACCCCGCGTCCGGCCAGGTCCAGGCGGGCGGCAAGGCGAGCGCGACGGTGGCGACGGCGACCACTTCGGGCAACCCGCAGACGGTGGCGCTCACCGCGAGCGGGCAGCCCTCCGGCGTGAACATCCAGTTCAACCCGGCGTCGGTGACCTCCGGGCAGTCCTCGACGATGACGGTGGCCACGACGGCGTCGGTGCCCGCGGGCACCTACCCGATCACGGTCAAGGGCGCGGGCAGCGCGACGCACACCGCGACCTACAACCTGACCGTGGGCGGTAAGCCGCCGGAGAACGACTTCTCGCTCACGCTCGACCCGGCGGCCGCGACCGTCAAGCCCGGCGAAGCCGCGACCTCGACCGTGGGGACGAAGACGACCGCCGGTACCGACCAGACGGTCACGCTGAGCGCCTCGGGCCTGCCCTCCGGCGCGACCGCGGCCTTCGATCCCTCGTCGGTCACCTCCGGCGGTTCGGCGAAGCTGACCGTCACGACGTCGGCCACGACGGCGCCGGGGACCTACTCGATCACGGTGTCGGGCACGGGTTCGGTGACGCACACGGCCACGTTCACCCTGACCGTCGAGCAACAGGGCGGCTGTGGCTCGCTCCCGGAGTGGAACGCCACCCAGGCCTACGCGCCGGGTGACGAGGTCTCCCACAACGGGCACCGGTGGAAGTCCACGTGGTACTCCGTCGGCGCCGAGCCGGGCGCGCCGGAGTCGTGGGCGGTCTGGGAGGACTCGGGCCCCTGCTGATCCGGTGATCCTGACGCAGTGAACGGACGGGGCGGTCGCCGGAGCACGGCGGCCGCCCCGCCGCGTCGTCCGGTTACGCCGTTCGGGCTAGGCCTGGCGGCGTAGCCGGTATCGGCCGCTTTGCCGAGGTGCCGCCCGGCTGCCCGGACGTAGAGTGAGGCCGTGCTCGGCGAGCGGGTTGATTCGTGGATGCGCGGGCACGCACTGTCCGCCGATACCGTGGCAGCGCTCGTGCTCGCCGGCTGCAGTGTCCTTTTAGGACTTCAGTTCGACGCCGACGCCTGCTATTTCGTGCTGTCGCTGCTGTTGACCGTTCCGCTCGCGGTGCGCAGGCGCGTGCCGGTGCTGTGCGCGGCGCTGGTGTCGGCCGCCGCGTTCGCCCAGTGGCTGACCGTCCGCGACAGCATCGGCGCGCTCCCCGCCGATGTGGCGGTGCCGATCGCGGTCCACGCCGCGGTGGCCCATGGCCCGGTGTGGGCGGGCAGGCTCGCGACGGCGGCCGGTCTGCTCGGCGCCGTGCTGGGCGGATGGAGCTGGCCCCAGCTGCCGGTTCCGGTGTCGCTGCACGTAGTCCTCGGCGCGTTGCTCGGCAGCACGGTGGTGGCGGCGTGGGCCGTCGGCGTGCTGCACCGGGTCCGGCGCAAGCAGGTGGACATGCTCGCCGAGCGGGCCAGGCTCCTGGAGGCCGAGCGTGATCAGCGGGCCCGGCTCGCCGTGCTGGGGGAACGGACCCGGATCGCTCGCGAGATGCACGACGTCGTCGCGCACACGCTCGCGGTGGTGATCGCCCAGGCGGACGGTGGGCGGTACGCGGCGGCGACGTCCCCGGAAACCGCGACGTCCGCGCTGGCGACGATCGGCGACCACGCCCGGCAGGCACTCGGGGAGGTGCGGCGGGTGCTCGGCGTGCTCCGGAGCGACTCCGGCGAGTCCGTCGCGCCGCAGCCGGGCGCGGCGGACGTGCGGGAGCTCGTCGAACGGGTCCGGGCCGGCGGGCTCGACGTCCGGTTGACCATGGAACTCCCGGTGCCCGTCGAACCCGCGCTCGGGCTGGTGCTGTACCGGATAGTGCAGGAGGGGCTGACCAACGTGCTCAAGCACGCGGGCGCGGGCGCTCGCGCGGAGGTGGCGATCCGCTGGGAAGACGGCGGTCTCGCGATCGACGTGCGGGACGAGGGCGGCACGCCGCGCACCGGTCCGGGCGCGGGCGGTGGCTACGGCCTGGCCGGGATGCGGGAGCGCGCCGGGGCACACGGCGGCACCGTGACCTTCGGCGAGCGGCCCGGCGGCGGGCACGTGCTCAGCGCCCGGATCCCGGTGCCGTCGTGACCGTCCGGGTGGTGCTGGTCGAGGATCAGGAGCTCGTGCGGGCCGGTTTCCGGATGGTGCTCGACTCCCAGCCGGACCTGACCGTGGTGGGCGAGGCGGGGGACGGCCTGGCCGGGGTGCGGGAGACGCGGCGGCACTGTCCCGACGTGGTGGTGATGGACGTGCGGATGCCGGTGCTCGACGGCGTCGAGGCGACCCGCCGGGTGCTGGCGCTCCCGGAACCGCCGAAGGTCCTCGTGCTCACCACGTTCGACGTCGACGAGCACGCGCTGGCGGCACTGCGGGCGGGGGCGAGCGGGTTCCTGCTCAAGGACGCGGCCCCGGCCGACCTGCTCGCCGCGGTGCGCAGGGTGCACGCCGGTGACGCGGTGCTGGCGGCGTCGACCACCCGGAGACTGCTGGAGCGGCTGGCGCCCGCGCTCGACCCGGAGGCGGCGCGGCTGGCCGCGACGTTGACCGGACGCGAGCGCGAGGTGCTGGTGGCGATGGCCCGCGGCCTCTCGAACGCCGAGATCGCCGGGAGCCTGGTGGTGGCGGAAGGAACGGTGAAGACGCACGTGCGCAACATCCTGGCCAAACTGGGGGTCCGTGACCGGGTGCAGGCGGTGGTCATGGCCTACGAGGCGGGCGTCGTCCGGCCCGGGGACCGGTGACGCCCGCCGTGGGCTCAGCCCCTGGCGCAGATCCGGTCGGCGGCGGGCAGGGCACCGCCGAGCAGATAACCCAGGACCGTCTCGTCGACGCAGTGGGTGGCGGCGCCGGGCTCGGAGAGGAGGTACACCCCGTGCCGGAACGCGCGGTCGAGGGTGACCATCCGCGAGCCCGTGAGGGCCCGGTGCATCGCTCGCTGGCCGGGGTAAGGGGTGGCCGGATCACCGGTGGCGCCCACCAGGAGCGCGGCGTGGCCGGTGCCGATCCGGGTCGGCGCCTCGACCGGGACGGCGGGCCAGAACGCGCACGGGGTGAGGTGGCGGGCCAGCGGACCGTACCTCGGCTCGGTGGGCAGATGCGCCTGGATGTCGCGGTAGTACGTCTCGGGGTCGCGCGAGGCCGCCCGATCCGCGCATTGGTTCGCGATCGTGGCGCTGAACCCGAAGTCCGGGAGCACCTCGGAACTGGTGTACAGGGCCAGCTTCCACTCCTGGGCGGGAGTCGGCGTGACCGCCGCGCCTCGTGCCGCGTCCCACAGCACCCGCACCTGGGCACTGAATTCCGCGTACGCCTCGTCACTGTCGCTGACCGTGAGCAGTAGCCCGGGAACCATCGACGCGTCGACGCGGTGGCTGCCGACCCGCAGCGGGGCACGGGCGGCCGACCGTCCGATGTGGTCGATGGTGGCCAGCACCCCCAGCACGCTGTCACCGAGGCCGTATTGTCCATTGTGGACAGCGGCCCATCGCGCCCAGTCCGTCAGCGCGGCGGCGTCGGCGGGCGCGGTCTCGCGGGTCAGGCCGGGTCCGGCGGCGTCGGGGGAGGCGGCGCTGTCGAGCACGACCCGGTCGGCGCGGCCGGGGAACAGCTGGAGGTAGACCGCGCCGAGGTAACTGCCGAAGGACCAGCCCAGGTACGAGATCCGCGGTGCGCCGAGCGCGGCACGCACGACGTCCAGATCGCGCGCCATGGCGCGGGTCGAGGCGTGGGGGAGCAGATCGCGGTGCGCGGAGCACCGGGACGCCAGCTCCTTCGCGGTGACTACGCTGCGGTCGAACGTCGCGCGGTCCGGGGTGGCGAGCTGGGCACTGCGCAGGTAAAGACCGGTGGGCCAGCCGCATTCCAGCGGCGTGCTGCGGCCGAAGAACCGCGGGTCGATCCCGACGAGGTCATACCGCGCCGCGAGCTCCGGGGCGCTTCGCGGCATGTCGGGCGGAAGGCCCTGTGCCAGAAGCGTGACGCCCTCCCGCGAAGGGCCCGGACCGCCGGTGTTGACCACCAGTGTGCCGATCCGGTGGGCGGAATCGGTCGCGGGCCGCCGGGCCACCGCCACCGAAATCGTTCGCCCGCCGGTGTCGGCGTAGTCCAGCGGGACGGTGACCTCGCCGCAGCGCGCCCCGGCCGCGTCGAGCCGCGCACCGGTCTCGTCCGCGTCGCCGGTCCGGCAGCCGTGCCAGGCGATCGTTTGCCGCTCGAACCGGGTCATGTCGTCCGTGGCGGCGGAAACACCGGCCGTGACGGTGAGCAGGCCACCGGAAACGAGTACCGCGAGGGCGCGGCGGGCGGGTTTCATGACTGCCTCCGAAGGCGAAAAGTCGTTGCTGTCATGGGAAACGCTATGGCCGAGCGGCACCGCCGGACATCTGCCGCGCGACGGAGATTCACCGGCCCGCCCTCTGTCCCCAGGCTGAGCCGCCGGGGCGTCTTGACGCGTGCCGATTCGCGACCTAGTCTTTCCACTTCAGACAGGCACAGACGAAGAGCCACTGTCAGCGGTCTTCGTCGTGTCTGTTTTTTCGTGTCGGATCGCTGACAGCCAGCGCAGAAAGTTGGCGGTCCATGAGTTCACCCACGGTCGCAACGTCGCGATCGATTGCGAACGTTTCGCAGGTCACCGCGCTGATCAACACTCTGTCGAAGCTGCCGCGCAAGGCGAACCTGCTGTGGTACCTGGTGCTGGGCGGCCTGTTCCTGGACGCCTATTCGAACGCCGCGCTCGGCGCGGGCCTCTCGCCGATGACCAAGGAGCTGACGCTCAGCGCGACCCAGGTCGGCGTGCTCACCGCGACCGCGCCCGCGATCGCCATCCTGTTCAACCCGGCGGGCGGCTGGCTGGCGGCCCGGATCGGCCGGGTCAAACCGCTGATCGCCGCGAAGGCGATCGCGGCGCTCGGCGCCGTGCTCACCGCCACCGCGGGCAGTTTCGAGGCGGTCTGGTTCGGACGCGGGCTGGTCGGCATCGCCTACGGCATCGACTTCGCGGTGGCGATGGCGCTGCTCGCCGAGTACACCCCGGCGAAGCTGCGCGGGCGGCTGAACCTGTGGCAGTCCGTCTGGTACGTCGCCACCACGGTGAACCTCGCGCTGACACTGCTGTTCTACAACCTCGGCGTCTCGGTGGAGATCTGGCGCTGGTCGGTCGGCTCGGCCGGGGTCTTCGCGATCGCGTTGCTGGTGCTGCAGGTCGTGTTCCTCGCCGAAAGCCCGTCGTGGCTGGCGACCAAGGGACGGCTGCCCGAAGCGGCGAAAAGCCTGCGGCGGATCTACGGTTTCCAGGTGACCCCGGGAACCGCCGCGGACGAGGACGTCCCGGCCCAGGAACGGAAGATCGGGTTCCGGCAGGCGGGCGTGCTGTTCCGCAAGCCCTATCTGCCGCGTACCTTCCTGTCCACGGCGATCTCGCTGACCCAGTCCATGCAGTACTTCGCCGTCGGCTGGTACCTGCCGGTGATCAGCCTGGCGATCTTCGGGCAGAAGTTCGAGACGGCCACGCTCGGGTCGATGATCTTCAACGTCGCCGGGATCGTCGGCGGCGCGCTCTCGGCCTACTTCGGCCGCAGGATCGGGCTGCGCGTCAGCTCCGCGATCGGGTACGCCTTCGCGTTCGCCATCCTGCTGGTGATGGGGCTGGGCTTCGGCAAGCTCCCGATCGCGATCGGGTTCCTGCTGCCGTTCCTGTTCATCTTCTTCCACTCGGCCGGCCCCGGCGCGAACGGCAAGTCGATCGCGGCGCTGTCCTACCGCAGCGACATCCGCACCCTCGGCACCGGCGTGACCGGGATGCTCGGCAGCTTCGGCAGCGTGGTCGGCCTGTACGTGTTCCCGCAGATCAAGGAGGCGCTGGGGCTCGGCCCGACGATCGCGCTGCTCGCGGTGGTGCCGTTCCTCGGTCTCGTCTCCTGCCTGCTCGTGCGGTGGGACCCGACCCGCAGCGGCGTCGACCCCGACGACGAGGAGATCGACATCAAGTTCGCCGGGAGCGCGGCATGACACGGCGCGGAATCCTGGCCGTCGACGAGGGCTCGACCGGCACACGGGCGGCGGTGGTCGGCGAGGACGGTGTGTGCGGGCCGTCGTTCTACACCGCCATCGACGTCGTGCATCCCGAACCGTCCCGAGTGGAGCAGGACGCGGAGCAACTGCTGCGGCATACCGTCGACGTCGCCCGGCAGGCCGTGGCCTGGGCGGGGGAGAACGACGTCGAGATCGTGGGCATGTCGGTCTGCACTCAGCGGGCGACCGCGATCCTGTGGGACCGCGAGACCGGGCGGCCGCTGGCCCCGGCCGTGGTGTGGCAGGACACCCGGTACGCCGCCGAGCTGGCGAAGCTGGCGCCGGAATGGGATCCGGTCCTGTGGGCGGGAACCGGCCGCCCGGTCGGCACCCGCGCGCCGTTCCTGTGGGCGGCGCGGCAACTCGACCAGCTCGACATACCCGCGGATCGCGTGCTGTTCGGCTCGGTGGACACCTGGCTGGTGTGGCATCTGAGCGGCCGCGAGCGGTACGCGATTTCGGCGACCAACGCCGTCGCGTTCGGCGGGTACCGGCTGCGCGAGCACGCTTGGGACGCCGAATGGCTGGCACGGCTGGGTTTTCCGGCCGAGCTGGCCCCGCCGCCGCTCGACGATGACGGCGACTTCGGGTGCACCGACCCGGAACTGCTCGGCATCCGCGTGCCGATCGCGGCGGTGATGGGCGACCAGCACGCCTCGCTGATCGCCCTCGGCGCGCTGACGCCGGGGCAGGGGACCTGCGTGCACGGCACCGGCACGTTCGTCGGCGCGCTCGTCGGCGACGAGCCACCGGATGGGCTCGGCGAGGTGGACGGCGTGCTGTGCCTGGTCGGCTGGCGCAGCGCGGGGCACAGCCGGTTCAGCCTGGAGGCCTACACCTCGACCACCGGGTCCGCGCTGCGCTGGCTCACCGAGGACCTCGGGCTGTTCGGTTCCGCGGCCGAGATCAGCGCGCTGGCGGCGGGGCAGCCGAGCAGTGAGACGACCTGGTTCGTGCCCACGCTGGCCGGGCTGCGCACGCCGGTGCTGCGGCCCGACGCGCGCGGGCTGCTGGTCGGGCTGAGCCTGGCGACCTCGCGTGAAGTGCTGGCGCGCGTGGTCCTCGACGGGATCGCGCACGCGGTGAGCGACACGGTCGACGCGCTGCGGGCGACGATGAAGCGGCCGATGACCCATCTGCGGGTCGGCGGCGGGCTGGCCGCCAGCGACGCGTTGCTCCAGAGCCAGGCCGATTTCGCCGGTGTCGCGATCGAGCGGGTGGCCGATTCGGCGACCGCCAGCCTGCGTGGCGCGGCCTACCTCGCCGGTGCCCGGCTCGGGGTGTGGCCGTCGCTGGCCGACGCCGTCGGCTATCAGAAGCCGGGCGAGGTCTTCGAGCCCCGGTTGCCCGAAGACGACCGGCGGGAACTGCGCGCACGCTGGCAGGACGTGCTCGCGGTCTCGTTGTCCTGACCGTCCTTTTCATACTGTCCTTAGTGGACGTTACAAGCGGGCCCGGTGACGTCCGGGTCCTGTCCTGAGTGGAGAGACAAGCTCATGTTCACACTGCCGTCCCGACGGCCGAACGCCGTCGCCGCGAGGGCGACCCTTTCCGCGCCACTGCGGCTGGATCGTCGCGCGGCGCTGAAGAGTCTCGACACCGGCACGTTCGACGTGCTGGTGATCGGGGGCGGCGTCACCGGCGCCTACACCGCGCTGGACGCCGCCTCCCGTGGCCTGAAGGTGGCCCTGGTGGAGCGCGACGACTTCGCGTCCGGGACGTCGTCGAAATCGTCCAAAATGGTCCATGGCGGGCTGCGTTACATCGAACAGGGCAACCTCGATCTGGTCCGGCATTCGCTGCTGGAGCGTCAGCGGTTCCGCCGCAACGCCCCGCATCTGGTGCAGCGGCTGCCGTTCCTGTTCCCGATCCTGGCCAAGGACGGTGTTTTCGACGCGCGCATCGCCAAGGCCTTCGAGAGTCTGTTGTGGACCTATGACCTCGCCGGCGGCTGGCGGATCGGCAAGCTGCACCAGCGGCTCACCGTCGACGAGGTGCTGGCGCACGCCCCGACGCTGCGCGCGGACAATCTCAAGGGCGGGCTGATGTACTACGACAGCCGCGCCGACGACGCCCGGCTGACACTCGCGATCGTGCGCAGCGCGGCGCACCTCGGCGCCGTCGTGGCCAACGGCGCGGAGGTGACCGGCCTGCGCACCTCCGGCGGACGGGTCACCGGGGCCACGGTCGAGGCCGGCGGCGAACGGATCGACGTCCGCGCCCGGGTTGTGGTCAACGCGACCGGCGTCTGGGCCGACAACGTGGACGGCATGGCCGACGAGGGCCACCGGCCGCAGGTCCGCCCGGCCAAGGGCGTCCACATCGTGCTGCCGTGGTCGAAGATCCGCAACGACTGCACGGTCACCGTGCCCATCCCGGGCCGCGCGCGGCGCGCGACCTGCACCCGCTGGGGCGACGTCGTCGTGGTCGGCACCACCGACACCGACTACGACGGCTCGACCGACGACGTGCACTGCACCCGCGAGGAGATGGAGTTCCTGCTCGAAGGCGCCACGATCGCGTTCGACACCAAGCTGGACGCCGGTGACGTGCTGGGCAGCTACGCCGGCCTGCGCCCGCTGGTCGGCGGCAAGGAAGGCGCGACGCTGGACATGCGGCGCGACCACCACATCACCGTTTCGGCGGGCATGGTCACGGTGACCGGCGGCAAGCTCACCACGAGCAGGCATATGGGCGAGCTGGTGGTGGACAAGGCGCTCGGCCTGCTGGGCCGGAAAGCCCGCTGCCGCACCAAGAACCTGCCGCTGGTCGGCGGCGCGGGCTACGACGCGGAGGCGACCGCCGCGACCGGCGGCATCGCCGCGCACCTCGGCGGCCGCTACGGCACCGAGGCGCGTTTCGTCAGCGCGCTTGTCGACGAGGACCCGTCGCTGGGCGAGCCGCTCATCCCGGGGCAGCCGCACCTCAAGGCCGAGGTCGTGTTCGCGGCCCGCTCGGAGATGGCGCGTTCGGTGGACGACGTGCTGTCCCGGCGGACCCGGCTGCGGCTGTTCGCCAGGGACGCGTCGGCCGAAGCCGCCCCGCTAGTGGGCGAGCTGCTCGGCGCGGAACTCGGCCTCAGCCAGGAAACCGTGGCCGCGCAAGTGAAGGAGTACCGGGCGGGCGTCGCCCGGGAGAAGTCGATCCTGTTCGGAGACAACCTGTTGGGAGACAACGCATGATCAGCCGCCAGACCATCACCCACCCGTTCAACCGGGGCAATTACGTGGTCGGCGCGCCGACGCCGCCGCGCTGGGGCGCCCGGACGGCGCCGGGCCAGGGCGGCGCGTCGTTGCAGAAGTCCACTGTGGACGTACCGGCGGCGCTGACCGAGGCACTGCGCGGCGTGGCGGACGCGGTGTACACCGACCGCGACGAGGTCGTGCTGCGGACCCGCGACTGGTGGGCGGGCTCGATGATCGGCGAGACCGCGGACGCCCCGGCGACCCCGGACGCGGTGATCGCCGAGGTGGGCACGGTGGAGCAGATCCAGGCCGTGGTCCGGTTGTGCGGCGAGCACCGGGTGCCGCTGACCGTGTCCGCCGGGCGCAGCAACGTCACCGGTGCCGCGCTGCCGGTGTACGGCGGTGTCGTGCTGGATGTCTGCCGCCTCAACGAGATCGTGTCCTTCGACGCCACCTCGCAGATCGTCGAGGTGCAGGCGGGCATGTTCGGCGACCTGTTCGAGAAGGAGCTGCAGGAGGTCCACGGCGCCACCACCGGGCACTGGCCCTCGGCGTTCGCGATGTCCACTGTGGGCGGTTGGGTGGCGTGTCGCGGCGCGGGCCAGTTGTCCACCCGCTATGGCAAGATCGAGGATATGGTCGTCGGCCTCGACGTCGTGCTCGCCGACGGCACACTGGCCCGCTTCGGCGACTACCCGCGCGCGGCCACCGGCCCGGACCTGCGCCAGCTGTTCGTCGGCTCGGAGGGCACGCTCGGCGTGATCACGTCCGTGCGCCTGCGCACGCACCCGCTGCCGGCCTACTCGAAGGCGATCGCGTACGGCTTCGAGACGTTCGCCGAGGGGCTGGACGCCTGCCGCCGGATCATGCAGCGCGGCGCGACCCCGGCCGCGATGCGGCTCTACGACAAACTGGAGAGCGGAACGCACTTCGGGCAGCCGGACACCAACCTGCTGCTCATCGCCGACGAGGGCGATCCGGTCCTGGTCGACGCCATGATCCAGGTGAGCGCCGAGGAATGCGCCGCCACCGGGTCCGAAGTGGACGGTCAGCCGGTGTTCGAGCGCTGGCTCGACGAGCGCATGCTGGTCGGCAAGTCGGCCGACGGGTTCACGCCGGGGCCCGGGTTCGTCGCCGACACCTTGGAGATGGCAGGCTCGTGGGCCGCGCTGCCCGCCATCTACGACGAGGTGGTGGCCGCGATCGAAGCCGTGCCGGGCACCCTCCGGGCGTCCGCGCACCAGTCGCACGCCTACACCGACGGCGCCTGCCTGTACTTCTCGCTGCGCGGCGACGTCGAGCCGGAAAAGCGGCGGCACTGGTACCGCTCGGCGTGGGACGCGGCCAACGCGGTCCTCGTGCGCCATGGCGCCGCGCTCAGCCACCACCACGGCTCGGGCCTGCTGCGCGGGCCGTACCTCGCCGACGCGCTCGGGACCGGCTTCGGCACGTTCGCCGACGTCAAGCGGGCGCTGGACCCGCGGGGCCTGCTCAACCCCGGCAAGCTCGGCCTGCCCAGCGACCTGGGCCCGAACCCCCTGGACACGGCGAGCTGACCGGCCACTGTGCACGGTCACGAGGGTCGGCATGAAACGGTGGACGCCATGAACGAGAGGATCACGGCGGCGTTCGAGGACGTCCCGGTGTGTGCTTCGGTGGTCGGTTCCGCTCGCGTGCCGGACTTCGTGAAGGCCGAGGCCCGGGTCGGGATCCTGGCGTCGGTCCCGGTCGGGCAGCTGCCGAAGATCGTGTCGCTGCTGGCCGGGCTGGACAAGCTCGTGTTCGTCAACATCGACTCGTGCCCCGGCCTGGCCACCGACCGCGGCGGCGTGGACTTCCTCCAGGAGATCGGGGCGGCCGGGGTGGTCAGCACCCGGGTCGCCCCGATCGAACGGGGGCGGGCGCTGTCGCTGCTGACCATGCACAAGGTGTTCGTCACCGACCGGTCGAACCTGAACCGGAGCCTGGAGGCGGTCAAGCGCAGCGGCCCGGATCTGGTGGAGCTGATGCCGGCGCCGATCATCCCCTGGATGTCGGCGCAGGCACGGGAAGTCCTGTCACCCTTCGTCGCGGCCGGATTCGTCACCGACCGCGACGGGGTGGCGCATTCACTGGCGATGGGCGCGCTGGCCGCCGCGTCGTCCGATGCGGGGCTGTGGTCGCTGACCCGGTCCCGGCTACGTACAGGAGAAGCATGAGTTTCGTCGTGGTGGCCCGGTATGTGACCGCGGAGCGGGACCGGGTCGTCGAACTGCTCGGGCCGATGGCCGAGGCGTCGCGGCGCGAACCCGGTTGCCGCCGGTACACCGTCCACACGGGAATCGAGGAGGGTGTCGTGGTGATCGTCGAGGAGTACGACAGCGAGCAGGACTTCACCGCCCATTGCGCGTCGGAGCATTTCAAGCGGATCGTGCTCGGCGAGGTCGTGCCGCTGCTGGCCGACCGGCAGGTCACCCGCTGCGTCCCGGCGGGGGAGCGGTGATGCGCGTCCGTGGCGCGGTGCTGCGCGAGGTCGGGAAGCCGCTGGAAATCGAGACGCTGACACTGGACGCGCCGGGGCCGGGCGAGTTGCTGGTCCGCGTGCGCGCGGCCGGGTTGTGTCATTCGGATCTGTCGGTGATCAACGGGTCGCGGCCGCGCCCGGTGCCGATGGTGCTCGGGCACGAGGCCGCCGGTGAGGTGGTCGAGGCAGGATCGGGCAGCGATTTCGTCCCGGGCGAGCACGTCGTCCTGACGTTCGTGCCCTCCTGCGGCGACTGCGGCCCGTGCACGGCCGGACGTCCCGCGCTGTGTGTCCCGGGCGCCGCGGCGAACCGGGACGGCACCCTGCTCGGCGGGGACGTCCGCTGGTCGTCCCCGGCCGGGCGCCCGCTGCACCACCTCGGCGTGTCCGCCTTCGCCGAGTACGTCGTCGTGTCCGCCCGTTCGGCTGTGCGGGTCGACAAGACCCTGCCGTTCGAGATCGCGGCTCTGTTCGGCTGCGCCGTGCTGACCGGCGCGGGCGCGGTGTTCAACGCGGCGGATGTGCGTCCCGGCGACAGCGTGGTCGTGTTCGGCCTCGGCGGTGTCGGCCTCTCCGCGCTGCTCGCCGCGAAGGCCGCCGGTGCCACGACGCTGCTCGCGGTCGATCCTGTCGCTTCGAAGCGAGAGCTGGCTTCTTCGCTCGGCGCCACTCACGTCCTGGCGGGCGACGTCGCGGAGATCCGCGAGCTGACCGGGGGAGGCGCCGACCACGCCGTCGACACCACCGGAGTGGTCGCCGCCCTGGCCCAGGCCTACCAGGCGACCCGGCCGGGCGGCACCACGGTCACCGTCGGCCTGCCGGACCCCTCCGCCGAGTTGTCCTTGCCCGCGCAAAGCCTCGTCGCCGAGGAGAAGACCTTGCGCGGCAGCTATCTGGGCTCCTGCGTACCCCGGCGGGACGTGCCGCGGTTCATCGCGCTGTATCAGGCGGGACTGCTGCCGGTGGAGGCGCTGCTGACGCACTCGATCACCCTCGACGAGATCAACGCGGGCTTCGACCGCCTGCACGAGGGTCGCGCCGTGCGCCAGGTCATCACCTTCTGAGCCGGGAGGGAAGTCTCAGGCTGGTGTCACCCAGGAGCAGTCCCAGTTTCGCGGCACTTCTTGGATTTCTTCGTCGTGCCGGCCCAGCCGGTGTCGAGGAGGGTGAAGATCTGGTCGAGTGCGGACTCGGCGTCGTCTCGTCCGCGGACGAGGGTGACGGCTTCGAGGGCGAAATGGGCCAGTGCCTGGCAGCCGGGGTCGCCTTCGGGTAGCCCGGTGTCGGCGGCGATCGCCGCGGCCAGTGCGTTCTCGTGGCGCAGCCACATGCGGCGAAAGTATTCACGCAGTGCGGGAGTGGTGTCGATCAGGCGGAGGAAGTCGGCGAGGCGCGGGTCGGTGCGGACCTGCCGGGAGCGCTCGTCGCGCAGCAGCCGGCGCAGCGCCTGAGGGATGGATTGCCCGCTGGGGCGGTCGCGGACAGCGGCGACGAGCGCGGCCTCGTGGTCGGCGTCCTGGTCGAATACCAGTGCCTCCTTCCCGTCGGGGAAGTGTTTGAACAGGGTGGCCACCGAGACGTCGGCGGTGTCGGCGATCTCCCGCACGCCGACCGCGTCGTAGCCCCGCTCCAGGAACAGTTCCAGCGCGGCGTCGGCCAGTGCCTGGCGGGTGGCGGCCTTCTTGCGCTCGCGGCGTCCTGTTTCGGGCATGTCTCCATCCTAGCCGCTGCGTTGAACGGGTCAAAAAGTAGAATCGTTAGACTTTTTGAACGGTTCTACGTATGGTGTGAGGAGCCGGCCTGCCTGGCCCGCACCCAGTGGCGGCGAACACGCCGCCACGGCACCCGTGGAAAGGACTCACCTCATGACGACCCCACCTCGCATCGCCATCGTCGGCGGCGGCCCCGCCGGCTTGATGTGCGCCCGCGTCCTGCAGGGACACGGCTTCCAGCCTGCGGTTTACGACGCGGACACCGCTGTGGACTCCCGGGATCCGGGAGGAACGCTCGATTTGCACGCCGACGCCGGTCAGATCGCGTTGGAGGACGCCGGGCTGATGGACGCCTTCCTGGCGTTGGCCCGGATGGAGGGCCAGGCCAAGAGCCGCCGCGACCACCACGGCACCGTCCTGGCCGAGTTCACTCCCGCGGAGGGCGACGAGGCGGCTCCCGAGATCGACCGCGGCCAGCTGCGCGTCATGCTCGACCGGCACCTGAAGCCCGGCACTGTCCACTGGGGACACAAACTGGTGCGCGCGACCCCGCTCGGAGGCGGGGTACACCGCCTGGAGTTCGCCAACGGTGCCAGCGCGGAAGCCGACCTCGTCATCGGCGCCGATGGCGCCTGGTCGCCGGTTCGCCGGCTGCTCACCGACGCGGTACCGCAGTACCTCGGTGTCCACTTCCTCGACGCCCGATTCGACGACGTGGACACCCGGCACCCCGAGGTCGCCGCGATCGTGGGGGACGGCCACATGTTCTCCACCGACGGCGACGGCCGTGCGGTGATCGTCCAGCGCAACAGCAACGGAGTGGTCCGCGGCTACATAGCCTTCCGCGCCGAACTCGACTGGCATGTCACGGCAGGCGTGGACATCACCGACCGCGAGGCCGTTCGGTCCTACCTGGTGCGGGAGTTCGGTGAATGGTCCGCGGTCATGCGCCCGCTGATCACCGACAACGACGGCGACTACGTGCAGCGCAGCTTCTGGGCTCTGCCCGCTCCGCTGACCTGGGACCACGTCCCGGGCGTCACCCTG
Source organism: Amycolatopsis sp. NPDC059021 (assembly GCF_042739895.1). Taxonomy (NCBI): domain Bacteria; kingdom Bacillati; phylum Actinomycetota; class Actinomycetes; order Pseudonocardiales; family Pseudonocardiaceae; genus Amycolatopsis; species Amycolatopsis sp. NPDC059021. Next base: position 87,882 of record NZ_JBHYIQ010000002.1, on the reverse strand, counting down.
ATCGGCGACGCCGCCCACCTGATGGCGCCCTTCGGCGGCCACGGCACGAATCTCGCGTTGCTCGATGGCGCGGAACTCGCGCACGCCATCAAGAAGGAGAGCAGTCTCGACGACGCGGTCGCACGCTACGAGGCAGCGATGTTCCCGCGCTCCGGGGAACTCGCCGTGAGCTCGAACACCGCGCTCACGCGGTTCTTCGCCACGACGTCCCCGGACGCGCCGCACCTTCCCCCGGACCACGCGCGGGAACACCAGAACTACGAGACCAGGGCGGCGGAATACCGACGCCGGCAAGCCGAAGGCGAGCAGTAGAAGACAAGTCAGGCTTGCGGAAGGGGCCGGGCGCGGCTAACGTACAACCACATGGTTGTACTTCGGGACGAGAGTGAGGAGTCGCTCAACCAGCTCTTCCGTGCACTGGCCGATGGCACGCGCCGCGACATCCTGGCGCGGTCGATCACGGGAACGCCGTCGGTGTCCGAACTCGCCGCGCACTACGAGATGAGCTTCGCCGCCGTGCAGAAGCACGTCGCCGTGCTCGAGCGCGCGGGGCTCATCCAGAAGCGTGCCAACGGCCGTGAGCAACGGGTCTCGACCGAGCGCGCGCGGCTCCGGCGAGCCGGTGAGCTTCTCGACTTCTACGAATCCATCTGGCGTCAGCGCGTGGCGCAGCTCGACGACGTCCTCCTGCCGAAAGAAGAATGACGATGCCGATCACCGATGTCCTCAAGGATCCCGGAAATCTCACCCTGACCATCGTGGCCGACTTCCCTGTTCCGCAAAAACGCCTTTGGGATGCCTGGGCCGACCCCCGGCAGCTCGAGCGTTTCTGGGGCCCGCCCTTCGCGCCCGCCACCTTCACCCATCATGATTTCCGGGTCGGCGGCCGCGCCGAGTACTTCCTGACCGGGCCGAACGGCGAAAAGTGGTCTGGCTCCTGGAAGTTCACCGCGGTGAATCCCATCGACTCGTTCGAGGCGCACGACGGCGACGCCGACGCCGAGGACGAGAACATGCCGATGTCGATGACGTTCACCTTCGAAACCACGCCGGCGGGGTCGCGCATGACCGGCGTCAGCCGGTTTTCCAGCGTCGAAGCCATGGAGGAAACGCTGCCGGGTATGGAAGAAGGGCTCCGCGCGGCGCTGCCCCAGCTCGACGCGCTGCTGGCCGAAGTCACCGTCCCTGCGCACACTGAGGACTGATTCACCATGAGAGAACTCAAGATCATCGAGCACATCTCGCTCGACGGCGTGATCCAGCACTCCGCCGACGAGGACGGCTTCCCCTACAGCGACTGGACCGCGCCCTATCGGACGCCCGCCGGCGGGGAGGCCGTCATGGCCGCGCACGGCGAAAGCTTCGATCTGCTGCTCGGCCGTCGCACCTACGACATCTGGTCGGGCTTCTGGCCGAAGGCGCCGAGCAGTCCGGTCGTGGACCGCCTCAACGCGGCGAAGAAATACGTCGTCACCCACCGGCCGGAAAGCCTCGAATGGGGCCCGTTCGAGGGGCTGGGGCCGGACGTCGTCGAGGGCGTTCGCCGTGTCAAGTCCCAGGACGGTCCGGGCCTTGTGCTCTCGGGGAGCTCCACGTTGACCTCGGCGCTGCTCGAAAACGGGCTCGCGGACGAGGTCGTGCTGATCGTCTATCCGGTACTGGTGGGCACGGGCAAGCGCTTCATCGCGGAAGGGACCTTGGCGCAGTCGTTCGAGCTGGCCGGAACGACGGCGACCCCGTCCGGCGCCATGGTCAACACGTACAAGGTCGCCGGGCCGTTGAAGACCGCGTAGTTCGGCGTCGTGTCACCGGTTCCGGGGACACCGGTAGATTTCTCCGCATGGACACGCGCACGGGTGGCGAGCTGATTTCCCTCCCCGGCGGCGAGGTGACGTTGTCGGACCGGCGGACGCGGCGGAGCTGGCCGGTAGTGCTGGAGCCGTACCTGCTGGGCGCGGTGCCGGTGACACAGGCGTGGTACGCGGAGGTCACCGGCGCGCGGCCGAGTACGGCGCAGGGCGATGGCTTGCCGGTCGAAGGCGTTTCGTGGCTGGACGCGGTCCGGTTCTGCAATGCCGCGTCCGAGCGCGAGGGCTTCACGCCCGTTTATCGCGTCGATGCCGAAGACGCCGAATGGGACAACGCCGCCGACGGATACCGGCTGCCGGCCGAAGCCGAATGGGAGTTCGCGTGCCGCGCGGGCACGACCGGCGCCCGCTACGGCGAACTCGACGAAATCGCCTGGCATCGCGGCAATTCCGGCGAGCGCGTGCACGAGGTGGGCGGGAAACGGCCCAACGCGTGGGGTTTCCGCGACATGCTCGGCAATGTCTGGGAATGGTGCTGGGACCTCTACGACGCCGAGGTCTACGGCAGCTACCGGGTGCTTCGCGGCGGTGGCTGGTTCGACGAGCGCTGGAGCTGCCGGGCGTCGGTGCGGCGCCGCAGCCACCCGACGCTGCGGATCGACGACGTCGGCTTCCGTGTCGCCCGGTCCTCGACGCCGTGAAGGCCTCCTTCACAGCGCTCAAGGCTGTGAAGGAGGCCTTCACGGCAGGGCCGGTCAGGCCAGGGTGAGGCCGTAGGACTGGAGTTCCAGGGTCAGCGGGTAGAAGTAGCTGACGGTGGTGTTGCCGCCGGACAGCGTGCCGAGTCCGGTCGAACCGTCGTAGGCGGGGCCGCCGGAGTCCCCGTGGTCCGTGTGCGCGGTCGTGCCGAATTCGTGCCGCAGCACGCCGACGTCGAAGTTCACGGTCTGGTCGACCGACTTGATGGTGCCGCCACCGCCACCGGTGGTCGAACCCTGCTTCTGCATCCGCTCACCGACCCGCGGCGCCGCCGCGCGGGTGATCTTCTGCCCGGTGTTGATCTGGCCGGGGCCGGTGCCGTTCGGCCGGGTCAGGTAGCCGGAGTCGGCGCCGGGGCAGTCGCTGCGGACGATCTTGGCACCGGTGACGTCGCCGCCGGACCAGGTGCCGCCGAGGTTGGTGCAGTGCCCGGCGGTGAGCAGGTACGGAGTGCTGCCCTTCTTGACGTTGAAGCCGAGCGAACAGCGGGCGCTGCTGTTCCGGATGGCGTCCCCGTCCTTGATGTGCAGTTCGAGTTTGCCCGTTTCGTGCTCGATCCGGACGCTGTCGCCGAGCCGGCTCGCGGCCTCGGTGACCTTCTTCGCGGTGGCGGGGGTGGCGGCGTCGAAGACGGTCACCACGACCTGGTTCGTGCTGGTGTCGATGCCCCACGCGGTCTGCGGCGCGGCGCCGATCCCGTCGAGGCTCTCCTTGACACTGGTCAGCGCGGCGAAGCTGTGGGTGACCTTCTTCGCGGTGAGGCCCGCGTCCCGCACGGCCTTCGCGGCGGCGTCGTCGAGGACGGTCACCACCGCTTTCCCGTTGTCGAGGTAGAACCCGCCGGAGGTCGTGCCCAGCGCGTCGGTGACCTGGGTGGCCTGGGTGATCGACGCTTCCTGAAGCTGGGCGAAGGCCAGCGGGCCGGCGGTGGCCTGCTGGACGCAGACGCCGGTGGTCAGTACCGCGGTCGACAGGACGGCGAACGCGGCAAGGGTTTTCCGGGATGTCATGGGATCTCCAGTTGTGCCGGGTCGGAAGAAACACGACGGGATCACCCTGTTTGCCGGGGAAAGTGCATCGCTACCGACCAAGGTCGGGTCCCGGCCGGTGAATCGCTCGAAAGGGGGGTTTCGGTCATAAAACGGTCGCGGCGGTACTACTCAATTAATGTCCGCCGTGCCACCGAAAGCGTGTGTGGTAATCGTCCGGGTGAACACGTCCTCCCGGAGCGCGGTGTCCGAAGTGGAACGAGTGCCGCGCGAACGCCGGTCGCGGGGAACAAACCCTGGCGGACGGCGTCATGGGGCCGAGTGATCGTCGTCTCCCAACCGGCCGGTAACATACGACGGATCGAGGAAGAGGACGCAACGGTGAACACCTCCGAGCAGGCATCTGGCGGCGAGCTGCGCGTGCTCTACCAGCTGCACACCGAGCTGACGATCCTCACCCCGGCGCTCACGGTGGCCCCCGGCACGCCCGAAACGGCGACGATGACGGCGGCGCTGCGGGAGACCGCCGCGGCCGCGGCCGAGCTGCTCGCCGCCGCGGAGCCCGACGCACTCGACCACATCCGGCGCGCACTGGCTTATGCCGCCGCCCACGACTTCGCCGCCGCGTGCAGCGACCTCGCGTACGCCCAGCACCGGCTTTCCGTCCTGCTCCGCCGTGACGACCGGCCCCGCCGGGTCGAAGCCGCACGCGAGCCGACGCTGCGCTGGCGGATCGGGGCCGCCCCGGTCGCTCCCGGCCGGGAGCTCGACCGCCCCTGACCGTGCTGCGGCCGACTGATTTCGTCACCCACGGGCCGGTTTCGTCACGCGCAGCCGCATGACGATGTCTTGTGACACTGACGTTGATCACCGTTGACATCAAGCCGACTTGAGCGCCCAGAATTTAGGTAAGCCTAACTTCAGGGAGCTGAGATGGAAGCACAGGCAACATTGCGGCGGCTGCTGAGTGGCGCGATGGCCACGCACGTCATCGGGGTCGCCGCGGACCTCGGGCTGGCCGACACCATCGGGGACGGCGCGGGACTCGGGGTCATCGCCGACGCGCACGGCATTCCGCCGGAGCGGATGGTCCGCCTGCTGCGGGCGTTCGCGAGCCTCGGCTGCTGCTTCGAGCGCGCGCCGCGGGTGTATGCGCTCACCGAGGCCGGTTCGTTGCTGCGCAAGGACAATCCGGGGTCGCTGCTCGATTTCGCGAAGCTGTCCACCACCTCGGTCACCGAGCAGCCGTGGCTGCGGTTGAAGGACAGTCTCCGTACTGGACGTCCCGCGTTCGACGACGTCTTCGGCTGTTCCGCGTTCGAGTACTTCGCGGGCGAGCCGGAGCAGTCTGCGGTGTTCAACGCGGCGATGAGTCAAGGGACCCGGGACTTCGCCGAGGCAGCGCCCCGCTACTACGATTTCGGCCGGTACGCGACCATCGCCGACCTCGGTGGCGGGGACGGCACCCTGCTCGCCGGGATCCTGCGCAGTGCGCCCGGCTCCCGCGGGATTCTGTTCGACCTCGAGGCGGGCAGCACCGGCGCGGCGGAAAACCTCGGCGCCGCAGGGGTTTCCGAGCGTTGTGACGTCGTGGCGGGGGATTTCCGCGAGGCCGTGCCCCAGGGCGCGGACCTGTACGTGATCAAGAGCGCGCTGCACAACTGGGACGACGACCAGGCGGCCGTCATCCTGGGCAACTGCCGCGCCGCGATGAACCAGGGCGGCAGGGTGCTGATCGCCGATCCGGTGCTGCCCGACGTTCTGAGCGAGGACGAGCGGTTGTTCGACCCGTATCTGATGGACCTGCACATGCTGGTCGTCGTCGGCGGGAAGGAACGCACCCGGAGCGAGTTCGAGACGGTGTGCGCGCGGGCGGGCCTGGCCGTCACCGCGATCACGCCCGTTCCGTCGACCGGCCTTTCCCTGATCGAAGCCGAGGCGCGATGACCACCCGCGAAACGGTGCTCGGCTGGCTGCGCGGCGCGAAGGCGGCACACCTGGCGGGCGTGTTCGTCCGGCTGGGCCTTGCCGAGCTGATCACCGAAGGACAGGGGAGCCTCGACACGCTGGCCCGCGCGTGCGACATGGCGCCGGAGCGGATGATCCGGTTGCTGCGCGGGTTCGCCGACATCGGCCTGTGTGCCGAGGACGACCGGGAGGTGTTCACTCTCACCGAGGCCGGGGCCGCGTTGCGCGAGGACGATCCGTTGTCCGACACCGTCCGGATCACCACCGATCCGGTGACCGAACGGGCCTGGGCGGCGGTGGAGGCCGGGGTACGTTCCGGGCGCGGCGGGTTCCACGAGGCCTTCGGCATGCCGATCTTCGAGTACATGGACGGTGCCCCGGAGCTTCACGCGCGGTACGACCGGTTCATGAGCAGGCACACCACCACGATCGCCGAGGAAGTGGGGGAGCACCACGACTTCGGCCGCTACCGCAGCGCGATCGATGTCGGCGGTGGGGACGGGACGTTGCTCGCGGTGCTTTCGCGGCGGTATCCGGATCTGCGCGGGCAGGTGTTCGACCGCGCCGACGGCGACTTCCTCCGCGAGGTGCCCGCCGGAGCGGACGCGTACCTGCTCAAGTGGATCCTGCACGACTGGCCCGACGACGACGCCGTCACGATCCTGCGCAACTGCCGCGCCGCGATGCCCCCGCACGCCACGGTGCTCGTCATCGAGCTGATCCTGCCGGAGCGCGGAAGCCCGGACCGGCCAAGGGATCCGGAGCTCACCGACCTGCACATGCTGACGATCTACGGCGGGCAGGAACGCACCCGCGCCGAGTTCGGACGGCTGTTCGACCGGGCCGGGCTCACCATCGAACGGGTCACTCCGCTGCCCTCGGGCCTGTCCCTGCTCGAAGCCGTGCCCGCGTGACCCGGTCCCGATCGCAGCCGCTCAAACCTGTTGGCCCAGCTTGAAACCCTGTTGTCCGGAGGTGTAGGAGAAGCCGTCCGCACCGATCGTGACGTCGGCTTCGCGCGTGTCGGAGCGGACGGTCAGCGGCTGGGGTGTGCCGTCGAGGTCCAGCACGGGGGACGCCTCGGCGTACCAGCTGGGGACCACGGGGTTGCCCCACCAGTCGCGCCGCTGGTTGTCGTGCACGTCCCAGGTGATGACCGGGTTGTCCGGATCGCCGGTGTAGTAGTCGTGCGTGTAGATCTCGATGCGGTGCCCGTCGGGGTCGCGCAGGTAGAGGTAGAACGCGTTCGACACGCCGTGGCGGCCGGGGCCCCGTTCGATCATGCCGGATTCGCGCAGCGCGCCGAGGTGATCGCAGATGTGCAGGATCTGGTGCCGTTCGTGGCCGGCGAAGGCGATGTGGTGCAGGCGCGGCCCGTCGCCACCGGTGAGCGCGACGTCGTGCACGGTCGGCTTGCGGAACATCCAGGCGGCGTAGACGGTGCCCTCGTCGTCCTGGATGTCCTCCGAGACCCGGAAACCGAGCCCCTCGTAGTACCGGCGGGCGGCCGGGACGTCCGGGGTGCAGAGGTTGAAATGGTCCAAACGGGACAGTGCGCCCGCGCCGTGGACGTCGTAGCGCTGGGTGAACCGTTCGACGTGCTCGGCCTCGTGGAAGAACTCCACCGGGAACCCCAGCGGGTCCTCGATCCGCACCGCCTCGCCGATCCCGCGCGTCGCGCCCGCCGGGCGCCGGTCCACCCGGACGCCCAGTTCCCGGTAATACGCTTCGGCGAGGTCGAGGTCGCCGGGGGTGCGCACCCGGTAGGCGAGCACAGCGAGCGCGGGCGTGGTTCCCTTGCGCAGCACCAGGGAGTGGTGCAGGTATTCCTCGAACGCCCGCAGGTAGATCGCGTCGTCGTCCTCGTGGGTGACGACCAGTCCGAGCACGTCGACGTAGAACGCGCGGGACGCGGCGAGATCGCTGACGACGAACTCGGCGTAGGCGCAGCGGATCACGTCCGGCGGTGTCGCGGTCATGACTGTCCTTTCTGGACTCCGAAGCGGGTGGTGTGCACGGCGCCGAGCGTCACGTGGATCGCCTGCTGATGGGTGTAGAAGTCGATCGAGCGGTAGCCGCCCTCGTGCCCGAGCCCCGACGCCTTGACGCCGCCGAACGGCGTGCGCAGGTCACGGACGTTGTGCGAGTTGAGCCAGACCATGCCCGCCTCGACCGACTGCGCGAAGGTGTGCGCCCGGTTCAGGTCCGAGGTCCACAGATAGGCCGCGAGCCCGTATTTGACGCCGTTGGCCAGGGAAAGCGCTTCCTGTTCGGTGTCGAACGGGGTGATCGCGACGACCGGGCCGAAGATCTCCTCCTGGAAGATCCGCGCGTCGGCCGCGACGTCGGCGAACACCGTGGGCGCCACGTAGTTCCCGGTGTCCAAACCGGACGGACGGCCGCCGCCTGCGAGCAGCCGCCCCTCGGACTTCCCGAGCTCGACGTAGCTCATGACCTTCTCGTAGTGCTCGGGATGCACCAGCGCGCCGACCTCGGTGGCCGGGTCGTGCGGATCGCCGACGACGATGTTCCGCGTCCGTTCCGCATACCGGGTGCAGAACTCCTCGTAGACCGGGCGCTCCACAAGGATCCGGCTGCCCGCGGTGCAGCGTTCGCCGTTGAGGGAGAACACGCCGAACAATGTCGAGTCGATCGCGGCGCCGAGATCGGCGTCGGCGAACACGATCGCGGGCGACTTCCCGCCCAGCTCCATCGACATGCCCTTGAGCCCGGCGGCGCAGTTGCGGAAGATCGTCTGCCCGGTCGCGGACTCGCCGGTGAACGAGATCAGCGGGACGTCCGGATGCTTGACCAGCGCGTCGCCCGCCTCCTCGCCGAAACCGTTGACCAGGTTGAACACGCCGTCGGGCAGCCCCGCGTCGCGGAAGATCTCCGCCCACAGGCTCGCGGAAAGCGGGGTGAACTCCGCGGGCTTGAGCACCACGGTGCAGCCGGAGGCGAGCGCGGGCGCGAGTTTCCAGCTCTCCAGCATGAACGGCGTGTTCCACGGGGTGATCAGCCCGGCGACGCCGACGGGCTTGCGGTGCACGTAGTTCACCTGCCGCCCCGGCACGCGGTAGGTGTCGTCGGCCTCAGCGACGATCAGATCGGCGAAGAACCGGAAGTTCTCGGCCGCGCGCTGGGCCTGGCCGAGCGCCTGGGTGATCGGGAGACCGGTGTCGAAGGTCTCCAGTTCCGCCAGCCGCGCGTCCTGTGCCTCGACGGCGTCGGCGATCCGGTTCAGGATCCGGGCGCGCGCACGCGGCAGCATGCCGGGCCACGGTCCCTCGGTGAACGCCTTCCGCGCGGCGGCCACGGCGCGGTCGACGTCCTCGGCCTGGCCGGCGGCGGCCGTCACGTAGGTCTGGTTGGACACCGGGTCGAGCACGTCGAACGTCTTCCCGGAGACGCTGTCGACGAGTTCGCCGCCGATGTAGTGCTGGATCCGGGAGGGCAGGTTCTCGGGGATGTAGTGCTTCGCCATGCCTACTTTCCTTCCACGGTGAAGCCGTCGACCGGGCTGAGGTAGGCCTCGCCCTGGGCCATCAGGTCCTTGATCCGGGCCACGCCCGCGTCGGTCGGGGTGATCAGCGGCGGCCGGACGAACCCGGACCCGATCAGCCCGCGCTGTGCGAGCACCCACTTGCCCGGCGCGGGATTCGTTTCCACGAAAAGGAGGTCGACCAGCGGGTGGAGTCCATAGTGGATTTCGCGGGCGAGGGTGAGGTCGCCGTCCTGCCACGCCTGGTACATCCGCGCGCAGGCCGCGGGCGCGATGTTGGCGGTGGCGCTGACGAACCCGGCGCCGCCGAGTGCCAGCAGCGGCAGGCAGAGCAGCTCGATCCCGGACCACACCAGCAGTTCCTTCCCGCACAGGTGCAGCACCCGGGAGAAGTGCTCGAAGTCCTTTGTGGTCTCTTTGACGCCGACGAAGTTGTCGAGTTCGCGGAACAGCCGGGCGACGGTCTCCGGGGCGATGTCCACCGCGGTCCGGCTCGGCACGTTGTAGGCCACGATCGGCAGATCGGGGAACTCCTGTGCCACCGTGCGGTACCAGGTGTAAAGCGCTTCCTGGGTGGGGCGGGCGTAGTACGGCGTGATGACGAGCACCGCGTCGGCGCCGGCCTCGGCCGCGGTGGCGGTGAGCTCCAGCGTCTCGTCGAGCTTCGCCGACCCGGTGCCAGGCACGAACGGGACGCGATCACCGACCTCGGCGGCGACAGTACGGATCGCCTCGGCGCGTTCGGCGATCGTCTGCGCGCCGGGCTCGCCGGTGGAGCCGCCGATCGAGATGCCGTGCGACCCCGCCGCCAGCTGCCACCGCACCAGGTTCTCCAGCCCGTCGTGGTCGACGGCGCCCTCGGCGGTGAACGGGGTCATCAGCGGCGCGATCGAACCCCGGATCGACTGGGGATCTGCGCGGAAACGCATGGACTTCCTCCTGGGTCTGTTCGCTACGAATGGCGTTCGGCCTGGTACGCCTGGAAGGCGTGCAGGGTCGCCAGCCGGTGTTCGCGGACGGCCAGTTCGATCTCGTGCGCGGGCGCGCCGCGTTCGAGCAGGCCGAGGATCTTTTCGTGCTCGGCCACCGATTCCTTCGCGCGGCCGGGGACGAAGGTGAATGTCGAGCTGCGCAGCCCGGACAGCCGGTTCCAGCCGCGGGTGACCAGATCCAGCACCTGCGGGTTGGGGCAGGGGCCGAACAGCACGGCGTGGAATTCGCGGTTGAGCGCGGTGAACCGGTTCGGCTCGAAGTGGTCGAGGCACGCCGCCAGCTCGGCGTTGAGCGCCTTCGCCTTTTCGAGCACTTCCGGCGGTGACACCTCGGAGGCGAGCGCGGCGGCGTAGCCCTCGACCAGCGCGAGGGTCTGCATCGTGTGCTGGTAGTCGGTCTCGTCGACCATGGCGACCTGCGCGCCGATATTGCGTTCGAAGGTCACCAGCCCTTCGGCCTCCAGCATGCGGATCGCCTCGCGGACCGGCACCACGCTGACGCCGAGTTCCTGGGCGATCTGGCCGAGGACGAGCCGGTAGCCGGGGGAGAAGGTGCCGTCGTGGATGCGGGCCTTGATCCACTGGTAGGCGATCTGCGATTTGCTCATCGCGTGCGAATTCATGGCTTCGGCTGCCACGCGGCGTACCTCGCCTTCCAGCTCTCGTCCATCGGGTAGAGCCCCTCGACGCGCTCGCCCGCGGCCACCTGTTCGGCGATGAAGGCCTCCTGGCGCTCCTGCTCGATCGCCGCGTCCACCACCTCTTCGACCAGCCGCGGCGGGATGACGAGCAGGCCGTCGGCGTCCCCGACGATGACGTCGCCCGGCTGCACCGACGCGCCACCGCAGGCGACGGTCACGTCGACGTCCCACGGCACGTGGCGCCTGCCGAGCACGGCGGGATGCGCCCCGGCGTGGTAGGCCGGGATGTCGAGCGCGGCGACCGCGGCGACGTCGCGGACTCCGCCGTCGGTGACGATCCCCGCCGCGCCTTTCACCTGTGCGCGCAGGGCGAGGATGTCGCCGACGGTGCCGGTCCCGCGCTCGCCGCGGGCCTCCATCACCAGGACGTCGCCGGGTTCGAGCGCGTCGAACGCGCGCTTCTGGGCGTTGTAGCCGCCGCCGTGCTCACGGAAGAGGTCTTCGCGGTGCGGGATGTAGCGCAACGTCCGCGCGCGGCCGACCAGACGCGCACCCGGCTTCGTCGAGGCGAGCCCGTCGATCGACACGTTGTCGTAGCCGCGTTTGCGCAGCTGCGCGGAAAGTGTCGCCACGCCGACGCTCTCGAGCCGTTTCCGGAGATCCTCGGTGAGGACGAACCCGGGTTCCGTTGTCCCGTAAGCGTCTGCGCGCTGCTGATCGTCCACACGGGGCAGTGCGCCGTACGGTCCTAAAGGGACTGTCCCGGCGACGATCGGGGTGACAAGGCGCCCGGTGGACCGGCCGTTCCCGTCGACTTCGACCTCGACGACGTCGCCCGGTCCGACGACCGACGCGCCCGCGGGTGTGCCGGTGAGGACGACGTCGCCGGGTTCGAGGGTGATGAGCTGCGAAAGGTCGGCGATCAGCCGCCCGAAGCCGAACAGCAGATCGGCGGTGGTGTCGGACTGGACGAGTTCGCCGTTGACCCAGGTGCGCACACGCAGCGCGGCGGGGTCGACGGCGTCGGCGGGCAGGACCGACGGGCCGAGCGGGGTGAACCCGTCGCCGCCCTTCGACCGCAGGTTGGAACCCTTGTCGGCATAGCGGAGGTCGTACACGCCGAAGTCGTTCGCGGCGGTCACGCCGGAGACGTGCGACCAGCCCTCCTCGGGGCTGACGCGGCGGGCCGGCGTACCGATCACCAGCGCGATCTCACCTTCGAACCCGAGCAGTTCGGTGCCCGCCGGGCGTTCCAGCTCGGCACCGCTCGCGGCGACGGACGTGGGCGGCTTGAGGAAGTAGCTCGGCTGAGCCGGGGTACGTCCACGCTGCGCCGCCCGCGACGGGTAGTTCAGGTGCAGCGCGATGATCTTGCCGGGCCGCACGGGAAGGGGAGACGCGCTGGTCATGGCTGAGTTCCTGCCTGAAGCTCGAACAACATATCCGAAATGATATACGATTCTGCGGCCGGAGGCCCCGTCAGCGGCCGTAGTGCAGCCACACGGACTTCGTCTCGGTGTAGGCGTCGAGTGCCCACGGGCCCATCTCGCGGCCCCAGCCGGACGCCTTGTAGCCGCCCCACGGCGCGGCCATGTCGGGGATCGGCGGCATGTTGACGAACACCGCGCCCGCCCGGATGCCGTCCGAGAACCGTTGCGCCGTACCGATGTCCCGCGTCCACACCGTCGCGGCGAGCCCGTACTCCGTGTCGTTCGCGCGCGCGAGCAGTTCGTCCTCGTCGTCATAGGGCGTGACCGCGAGGACCGGGCCGAAGATCTCTTCCCGCATGATCGTCATGTCGTCGCCGACGCCGGCGAACAGGGTCGGCGCGTAGAAGTAGCCGTCGCCGTCGACGGACTGTCCGCCGGTGATCAGCTCAGCGCCCTGCTCGCGGCCGGTCGAGACGAGGAAGTCGACGTGCTCGCGGTGTTTGGCCGAAACCAGCGGGCCCAGCTGGGTGGACTCGTCGAGCCCCGGCCCGATCCGCAGGCCGCCCAAGCCGTCGGCGAGCTTCGTGACGAACTCCTGTTCCCGCTTCCGGTCGACGTAGAACCGCGTGTACGCGGCGCAGACCTGGCCGGTGTTCAGCGTCGCTCCGGCGAGGTTGCCCGTCACGGCCGCGTCAATGTCGGCGTCCCGGGCGATGATGCTCGGTGCCTTCCCGCCGAGTTCGAGGGTGAGGCGCTTGAGGTTCGACTCGGCGCTCGCGGCGGTGATCAGCTTCCCGACCGCCGTCGAGCCGGTGTAGGACAGGTGGTCGACGTCCGGATGCGCGCTGAGCAGGGCGCCGACCGATCCGTCCCCGGTGACCAGATTGACCACCCCGGGCGGGAAGCCGGCCTCCTGCGCGAGCTCGACCAGCCGGATACTGGTCAGCGGCGTGACCTCGCTCGGCTTGATCACCACGGTGTTGCCGGTGGCCAGCGCGGGCGCGAGTTTCCAGGCCAGGATCATCAGCGGGAAGTTCCACGGCGTGATCAGCGCGTTGACCCCGACCGGCTCGCGGCGGGTGTAGTGCAGGGTGTCCGGGAACGACACCGGGTTGGTCGTGCCCTGGATCTTGGTGACCCACCCGGCGAAGTACCGCAGATGCTCCGCCGTGCCCGTCACGCTCACCTGGCGGGAGACGCCGATCGGCTGCCCTTGGTCGCGGGTTTCCAGCGCCGCCAGTTCCTCGTGGTGCGCGTCGACCAGATCCGCGAGGCGGAACAGCAGCGCGGCCCGCTGGACCGGCAGCAGCCCGGCCCACTCGGGCGCGGTCAACGCCCGGCGCGCGGCACCGACGGCGGCGTCGACATCGGACCGCGACGCCGTGCCCACCTCCTCGAGCACCTTGCCGGTCGCCGGGTCGAGGGTCGCGATGGCGCCGCCGCCCGCCGCGGTCCACTGTCCGTCGATGAACAGGCGTGTGGTCATCCCAAGTTCCTCCTCGACCGGCGGATCGCACGGACCCTTGTGGTGATCGAGTATCGGCGGAGGCGGCTAGCGCGGTCTTGTCCGCCAAGGCACGCCGATTGTCGCCCAGCGAAGGGATCTTCCCGGAACGGAGGTGGTGGGCGGCCGGGTTGCGAGGCTGGGATCATGGACGTGATTGTGGTGGGCGCGGGTTCGGCGGGGTCGGTCCTCGCGCGGCGGCTGGCCGACGCGGGCGCGCGGGTGACACTGCTCGAAGCGGGTGGCGTGGACGCGAATCCGGCGATCCACGACCCCGCGCGGGCGGGGGAACTGTGGCACGGGCCGGAGGACTGGGACCTCTACACGGTGCCGCAGCGGCACGCGGCGGACCGCAGGCTGCATCTGCCCCGGGGCAAGGTGCTCGGCGGCTCGCACGCGCTCAACGCGATGATCTGGGTGCGCGGGGCACCGCACGACTACGACAGCTGGGGGATACCGGGCTGGGCATGGGAAGACGTGCGGCCGGTCTTCGAGCAGATCGAGAAGGATCTCCTCGACGTCGTCCCGAACGAGCCGCTGCACCCGATCCAGAAGTCCATTGTGAACGCCGCGATGGAGGTGGGGCTGCCGTTCAACCCGGACTGCAACGGCGAGCGGCTCGACGGCGTTTCCGTGCAGCGCATCACGTTGCGGCACGGTAAGCGGCTCACCACCTGGCTCGCCTACGCCCAGCCGCTGCTGGGGTCGGGGAACCTGACCGTCCACACGGGAGCGTTGGTGCACCGGTTGTTGTTCGAGGGCACCCGTGCCGTGGGCGTGGTGGCCGAGATCGACGGCAAGCCGCGGCTATGGCGTGCCGACCGGGTGGTGCTCGCCGCGGGCGCGCTCGCCTCGCCGGCGATCCTGCTGCGCAGCGGTGTCGGCCCGGCGGACGAACTCGCCGCGCTCGGCATCGGCGTCGTCGCCGACCTGCCCGGCGTGGGCCGGAACCTGCACGACCACCTGCTGTCCCCGGTGATCTTCACGACCGACCGGCGGGAGGTCGAACCGCCGGCGGCGGGACGTTCGGTCACCCAGACGCATCTGTTCTGGCGCAGCAGGCCGGGCCTGGCCGTGCCGGATACCCAGCCGATCCACTTCAGCGTGCCGATGTACGAATCGTGGATGACCGGCCCGCCAACGGGGTTCTCGCTGATGGCGGGCATGGTCTCACCGGCGAGCCGGGGCAGTCTCCGGCTGAGCGGACCGGACCCGGACGACGCCCCGCTCATCGACCTCGCGGCGCTGGCCGAGCCCGCCGACTTCGAGAGCCTCGTCGCTTCCGTCGAGCAGTGCCGGGAAATCGGCCGGGCCCCGGCCCTGGCGGAGGAATGGGGTGCGCGCGAACTGTATCCCGAGCCCGGCGACGACGTCCGCGAGTACGTGCGCCGCACCGCCATCACCTACCACCACCAGGTCGGGACCTGCCGCATGGGCACCGGCGAGGACGCGGTGGTCGATCCCGGGCTGCGGGTGCGCGGGCTCACCGGGCTGTGGGTGGCCGACGCGTCGGTCCTGCCGACGGTGACCACCGGGAACACCAACGCGCCCGCCGTCCTGGTCGGCGAGCGCGCGGCGCGGTTCATGCTGAGCCGGTAGTACCCAGGATGCGGCGGAGCCAGGAGGACCGGGCGGCGAGCGCGGCCCTGGTCACCTCCGCCGCGGGCGCGAACCGGTCGAATCCGTGGTAGGCGCCCGCCCAGACGTGCAGTTCCGCCGGTACGCCCGCCTGCCAGAGCCGCCGCGCGTAGTCGATGTCCTCGTCGCGGAAGATCTCGACGGCACCGACCTCGATGAAGGCGGGCGGCAGGCCCGCGAGGTCGGTGGCGCGGGCGGGCGCGGCGTACTCGGACGTCCGGCCGTCCAGCAGCGAGTGCCAGCCGAACGCGTTGCCCGCCCGCGTCCAGACCCCGTTGTCCCCGTACTCCACAGTGGACGGTGAGTCGTTGCGGTCGTCGAGCATCGGGCACAGCAGCAACTGGCCTGCCGGCGCCGGGCCACCGCGATCCCTGGCCAGCAACGCGACACCGGCGCTGAGGCCGCCACCCGCGCTGCCGCCGCCCACGACGAGCTTCGCCGGGTCGAACCCGAGCTCGGCGGCGTTGTCCGCCATCCAGACCAGCCCCGCGTAGCAGTCCTCGATCGGCGCGGGGTGCGGGTGCTCGGGCGCCAGCCGGTATTCGACGGTCACCGCGACGAACCCGAATTCCTCGACGAGACCGACCATCCGGGGCAGATCGGCGAACCGGTCGTCCATCACCATCCCGCCGCCGTGGATGTTGTAGAACCCCGGCGCGCCCGGCGCCAGGACGCGGGGCCGCAGGACAGTGACCGCGATGTCGGTACCGGGCACGAGCCGGTCTTCCCAGACCAGATCGCGCTCGCCGACGGCTTCCGCGCAGCCGGGATTGGTCTCGCGCAACGCCGCGCGGATGGCGGGCAGGGTTTCGGCGCCCAGCGCAGGGCCGTCGGGGAGGTCTCGCAGCGCCTCGGCCAGCTCCGGGTCCAGCTTCGGAAAACTCATGCGATCGCCTCGCTTCGCGAGACTGTGCCTGATTCCTTTTGGCGCATGATATCTATGATTCGCTCGCAAGCTTCGCTCATGGCCCCTCCGGATCGACCGCGTCACGGTCCGCCCACAACGGCTCGGCCAGCTCCCGCAGTTCGGCCGCGCCGACCCGCTCGACGAGGTCGACCGCGCCGAGATTGTCCTGCAGCTGCTCGGTGCTGGTGGCCCCGAACAACGTCGTGGTGTTCGCGGGATGGGTGAGCGTGAAGGCGAGGCAGAACTGCGCCGGGGTGGTGCCCAGCTTCTCCGCGATCTCGGCCACCTGGACGGCGGATTCGGCGATGCGGCCGCGAACCCCGCCGGGATCGCGGCCGATCTGGCGGGCGCCCGTCGTCTTGCCCAGCAGCACCCCGCCCTCGAAGATGTCCGAGGACTGCAGGGAAACGCCGAGTTCGCCGAACACCGCGGCGAACGGCTCACCGTCCGGAATGGACCGCCGGGCCACGCTGTACTTCAGCTGCGCGATCGCGGGCCCCGGCACGTTCTCGGCCCGTGCGAAATCGTGCAGCGCCCGGATCGTCGTGGCGGACCAGTTGTTCACGCCCCACTGCCGGATCAGCCCCGCCCGGCGCAGCTCGCCGAGATCCAGCACGAGCTGGTGCAGGTCGGTGTCGTCGCGCCGCAGATCGCCGAGGACGACGAGATCGGCGTAGTCGGTCCCGGCCCGGAAAAGCGCGTTCTCGAGCTGCCCGCGCAGGCTGTGCGCGGGGTACCCTTCGAGCCAGAGTTTCGAGGACAGCAGGTAATCGTCGCGCTTGAGCCCGGCCGCGCGCACCATCGCGGAGAACAGCACGTCGGTGAACACCGGCTCGCCGCCGGGGATGCCGTACACGCCGACGTCGAACAGGGTGATCCCGGCGTCGACCGCGGTCCGCAGCAGGGTGACGGCCTCGCGGAAGTCCATCCGGTCGTAGGTGTGCCACGAGCCGAGCGCCAGCACGCCGGTACGCGGGCCGTCCCTGCCGATACTGCGTTGGGGAATCACGGACATGGGGAACTCCTAGAGAGTGGATTGAAAATGGCTTGCGTAGCGGTGCGGGTAGCGGAACCTCAGACGCCCTCTCACTCCGGGATCGCCTCCTCATGAATGCCAATTCACCACGTCGACGCTGTCCTCGTGAGAGGACGTCTGAGAACCCGCAGCGGTGCGAGCTGCTGGCCCACAGCAAGCGGCTTCGCCGCTTATGAAACAGAATCTAGGGAAGGCGGGGATCGATGACGGCCTTGAGCTCTTCGAGCCGGGACATCGACTCGACGCGGCTGGAGGCGCCGGAGAGGCCGACGGGCGCGCTGAACAGCTCGTCCCACGGCATCCGGCCGGCGAACGTGCGGAAGAACTCGACCGAGCGGTGATAGTCGGCGATGTCACCGTTGAGCGAGCCGACGACGGTGAGTTCCTTGCCCATGACCGTGCCCAGCGGCACGGGGGAGGGCCGCGGCCCGGTCGAGCCGACGATCGCGACGGTGCCGCGCTGGGCCGCGAACCCGGCGGCCTCCTCGCCGATGGTCGGGCCGCCGGCGAAGTCGAAGACGTGGTCCGCGCCGCGGCCGCCGGTCAGCTCGCGGACCCGGTCGATCCGGTCGGCGGGCTCGGTGTAGACCGGGATCGTCGCGGTGGCACCGAACTTCTTCGCGGTCTCGAGCCGGTCCGCGGGACCGCCGACGGTGATCACCGTGCCCGCGCCGGAGATCCGGGCGACCGCGGTGGCGAACACGCCGAGCGCGCCCGCGCCCTGGACGACGACCGTCGCCCCCGGCCGGATGCCGCCGCACCGGGCGAACGCGCGCAGCACGGTTTTGCCGGCACAGCCGGACATCGCGGCCAGGGTGTCCCCGACCTCGCCGGGCAGCAGGAGCTTGGCCGCGCCCGGCGTCACGTAGCAGTACCGCGCGAGACCGCCGGTGGCGTAAGGGAATTCGTCCGCTCGCTGGAGGAAACCGTAGCCCCGGCTGGCGCACGCCACGGGTTCGCGCAGGATCGCGCAGCCGTGACATTTCCCGCAGGTGGCCTCCGACCAGCCGATGCGGTCGCCGGGCGCGATGTCCCGGCCGAGCGTGTCGGTGGTGCCCGCGCCGGTGGCGACGACCTCGCCGACCATCTCGTGGCCGAGCACCATCGGGAGCATGCCGGGGAAGGTCATCTCGCCGGACCAGAGGTGTACGTCGGTGCCGCACAGGGTAGTGCAGGTGACGCGGACCAGCGCGGCGCCGGGTTCGAGCGTGCCGGGAAGGGGGAGTTCCCGCAGCGACAACGCGGCGCCGTGTTCGGTGAGCACCGCGGCTTCGGTGGTCGTGGGAAGCGGCATGGATCTTCGTCTCCGCTCTCGCCGTTGAGTGTGCGGTTAGTCTACATTCGTGGAAGAAAAAGTCCATGCCCTGGGAGGAAACCTTGCCACTTCAACGAATCCGTCCCGCGTCGTTGGTCGTCCGGGGTGGCACGGTGCTCACCTTCAACTCGCTGGGGACCGTCGCGCGGGAACTGGCCGTGCGGGACGGCCGGATCGTCGCCGTCGGGGACGACGTCTCGGCGCACGTCGGTGCGCGCACCCGGATCCTCGAACTGGCGGGACGGACCGTGTTGCCCGGGATCAACGACACGCACCTGCACGCGGCGTGGCTCGGCGCGCGCTGGCCGCACACGTTGCTGGATGACACCGGATTCACCGAATACGAGGAGAAACCGGTGACGACCGCTTCCGACCGGCAAGCGGCGTTGCTGCTCGTCAGCGAATTGTGCGCGTCGCTGGGTATCACGAGCTACACCGAACCGGGGCTGGGGCCGGGCGAGACGGGTTGTTTCGCGCCGGAGGTGCTCGACGAGTACGCGGCGATGGCACACGCGGGCCGGCTCAAGGCGCGGGTCACCGTGCTGCGGTTGTTCGGTCTGCTCGACGGTCCCAGTTCGCTGGCGGACTTCGAGCGCGGGCTCGCGACACCGGTGCCGGAATCGGATCCCTTGTGGCTCAACGTGAGCGGGGTGAAGATCTTCGCCGACGGCATTCCGCCGATGGGTTCGGCGTGGACGCGGCACTGCTACGCCGACGGGACCCACGGCCGCCTCCTGGTCGACGGGGCCGACGACGCCGACCGTGAGCGGAACATGACCGCGATGATCGGGCTGGCACACGAGGCCGGGATGTCGGTCGGTGTGCACGCCACGGGCGATCGGAGCATCGAGGCGGTGCTCGGCGTGCTCCGGCGGGGCGATCACATCGTGCACGGCGACCTCGTGTCCCCGGAGCAGCTCGCGCGGATGGCCTCGCGGGGAATCGGGCTGACCACCCAGCCCGCCATCGCGGCCGTGATGGGGGACCTCATGGCGACGGCGATGGGTGCCGACGTCGCCGCGAAGGCGTGGCCGCTGCGCGAAATGCTGGACTCGGGCGTGCCGCTCACCCTCAGCAGCGACGCCCCGGTGGTCACCCCGGACTGGCGGGTGCACGTGGCCGCCGCCGCCCGGCTGCTGGGAGCCGGCGGCCCCGATCCCGCGCTGATGACCCGCCTGCTGCGCTGCTACACCACGGCCGCGGCCGCGCAGGACGGCACAGCGAGCTGGAAGGGCTCGCTGTCGGTCGGCAAGGTCGCCGATTTCTGTGTGCTGTCGGCGAATCCGCTCGAGATCGCGCCCGCCGAGCTGCCAGGGGTCGCGGTGGAGACCACCGTCACCGCCGGGCAGATCGTCCACTCCGGATAGTCCACAACGGACTCAGACGAGCAGTTGCCCGCCGTCGACCTGAAGGCAGGCACCGGTGATGTGGCGGGCGTCGGCCGAGGCGAGGAAGACCACCGACGGCACGACGTCCGCCACCGACGCGATGGAGCCCAGCGGAATCCGGGCCTCCCACGCCTGGCGGGCGGCGGTGTCGGACGCGAATCCGGCCGTCATCGGCGTGAGCACCGGGCCGGGGGCGACGGCGTTGACGCGGATTCCGTGCGGGGCGAGTTCGAGGGCGGCCGACCGGGTGAGCGCGTCGACGGCGGCCTTGGTCGCTTCGTAGTGACCGAGACCGGGCGTGGGCTGGCGGGCGCCGATCGAGGAGATGTTCACGATCGCCCCGCGCGTGCCCGCCGCGATCATGTGTGCCCCGGCCGCTCGGGTCATGAGGAACGTCCCCCGGAAGTTCACCCGCACGCACCGGTCGAACACCGCGATGTCGAGCGCGGTGAGCGGGCCGCCTCCGCCGGCGAGGCCCGCGTTGTTCACCAGCACGTCGATCGGGCCCGCCCGCCCGGTGACGGCGGCGACGGCCGCGTCGACCGACGTGGGGTCGGAGATGTCGACCTCGACGTGGTCGACACCGAGTTCCCGCGCGACGTCCCGCGCCGCGTCACCCGAAATGTCGGCCACGACGACGTTGTCGCCCTCGGCCGCGAACGCTTCGGCCGCGGCGCGGCCGATTCCGCTCGCGCCGCCGGTCACCACCACGGTTCTCTTGTTCATTCTACGATCGTAGACTAAAACTGGTTTCCGTTACCAGTGAAAGGAAATCCTGTGAACGAGAAAGACACCGTGCCGGTGCGGCAGCTCGGCGAGGGCGGGATCACCACGTCGGTGTTCGGCCTCGGCTCGTGGAACACCTGGGACCGGATGGATTTCGACGACGCGGTCCGTCTCGTCCGGGCGGCGGTGGACGCGGGTGTGACACTCTTCGACGTGGCGCACTACGACATGGGCCCGCACGCCGAGGGCTCCCGGACCGACGTGATCTTCGGGAAGGCGGTCCGGGCCGCCGGAGTGCGCCGCGAGCACTACCAGCTGTGCGGGAAACTGTGGCTGTGGGACTATCCGCGCACGGGTTTCGCACAGCAGCTGGAAACCGCGCTCGACCGGGTCGGCGTCGAGCGCGCCGACGTCGTGGTCGTCGGCGACTACCTGGAGCCGCCGGACGTGCCCCGGATCGTCACCGAGGTGGCCGAGCAGATCCGCGCCGGCCGGTTCGGCGGCTGGGGCGTCAACAACTGGGCCGCCGCGGATCTCGGCCGCGCGCTGGAGTTCGCGGACGCCGAAGGGCTGCCGGGTCCGGCCTTCGCGCAGTTGAAGTACAGCGTCGTCCGCCGGTCGATGGCCGAGGGGCCGTTCTACGCCAAGCATTTCGCGTCCGGCAGGCTGGCTTTGCAGGCGTCGGACATCTTCGAGGGCGGGGTGCTGCTGGGCAATCGCTTGCCGGACCGCAAGATCGGCGCCGACGTCGGCGGGATCCGCGAGTCCATTATGGACGCCGCCGATGTGCTCTCCGGTATCGCCGCGGACTTCGGCGTCACGGTGTCGCAACTCGCCATCGCTTTCTGTCTCGCCTATCCGCCGGTGGCGAACGTCCTTTTCGGAGTGAGCCGCCTCGCTCAGCTGGAGGACAACCTGGGCGCGCTGCGGCTGTTCACCGAGCACGGCGCGGAGGTGCGGTCCGCGGTGGAACACCTGTGGCTGGACAAGGCGGTGAATCCCGACGGCACCTGGTGACGGCGGCTGAGCTGAAGGGGACTTTCCTCGCGTCGGATGCGACGAAAGTCCCCTTCAGCGCATCTAGTGAGACGAAAGTCCCCTTCAGCAGCTTCAGAACGCGCCGAGGAACTCCAGTGCGGCGGCCTTGAACTTCGCCCCGCGCAACGCGCCGCCGTGATCGCCGGGCACGGTGACCAGATCGCTGCCCGGCACCAGCGCGAGCAGCTGTTCGACGCCCTGGCTGACCGGATCGTCCCTGCCCGCCACGAACCGGGTCGGTACCCGGAGCGTGCCGACGGCCGGGGCGAACGGCGCGCTCCGGAGCCCTTCGATGCACCGGCACAGCGCGACCGGATCACGGCCGGGCGCGCTGATCATCCGTGCGATCATCGCGGTCAGCGGGTCGCCGGGCAGCTTCCCGCCGGTGGCGTAGGCCAGCGCGGCCTCGACGTCGATGGCGCCGAACGGCTCCATGGGGCTGATCCCGCCCAGCACCAGCCGCCGCACGGGAAGGAGTTCGGGCAGTTCCCAGGCGAGCCGCGCACCGAGCGAGTAGCCGATGACGTCCACTTCGGACAGTTCGGCCGAAGCGCCGACGGCCCGCGCCAGTTCCCCGGCGATCGCTTCGGGAGTGGCGGACGCGGCGTCGGCGGGCGCCGGGCTGGAGCCGTGGCCCGGCAAGTCGGGCACGATCACCGGGCGGCCGGCCGAGGTGAGCGCCGCGGGCCAGCCGGTGGTGACCCAGTCGGTGTGCCCGTCGGAGGCGAAACCGTGTACGAGCAGCACGGGCGGGCCGGTGTCTGCGGACGTCTCCGGCACGTACCGGCCGACGGCCAGGGAAGTGGTGGCGGACAAGGAAATCCTTCTTCCTTTACTCAGCGGGGTGCCCGGCGCCGGGTGCGCAGGCGTTGCAGTTCGGACAGCGTCCGCGCGCGGGCGTCGACGGCGACACGCAGCGACGAGCCGATGAGGTTCAGCAGGAACACGCACAGCATGATCGTCACGCCGGGCACGACGACCAGCCACGGCGCGACGACGAGGTAGGACCGGCCCTCGGCGATCATGTTGCCCCAGGTCGGGGTCGGGGGAGCGATGCCGAGGCCGAGGAAGCTCATCGCCCCGTCGACCAGCATCGCGGCCGCCGACAGGATGACGACCTGGACCAGCGCGAGCGGCAGCACGTTCGGGAACACGTGCACCAGCAGGATCTTGCCCCGGCTCATCCCGGACACCCTGGCCGCGCCGATGTAGGAGCGCCCGGCGATGCCGAGCACGCGGCTGCGCACGACCCGGGCGGTGAACGGTGTGAAGATGACCGTCAGCGCGATGAGCTCGGTCCAGATGCTCGCACCGAGCGAAACGGCGAGCGCCATCGCGAGGATGATCGCGGGGAAGGACATCCACGCGTCCATCAGCCGCATCAATACCGCGTCCACCCGCGGGTAGAACCCGCTGACCAGGCCGATCACCATGCCGGAGAACGCCGCGCACAGGGTGATCAGCGCGGACAGGCCCAGTGAGGCCCGGCCGCCGGACACCAGTCGCGCGAGCACGTCCCGGCCGTAGGAGTCGGTGCCCAGCGGATGCGCGCCGGACGGCGGCAGCAGCCGGTGCACCGGATCGGTCGCGCTGACGCTGGGCAGGAACACCGGCAGGACGAGCACCGCCAGCACGATCAGGCCCAGCAGCACGGCCGACACGACCAGCACCCGGTTGCGGCGGAACAACCGGGCCACACGGCCCGGGGCACGGGTGGCCGGCACGGCTTCGCTCTTGTCCACGAGGGCCACACTCACGACACACGCACCTTCGGGTCGAGCAGTGCGTACGACAGGTCGACCAGCATGTTGACCAGCACGAACAGCACCGCGACGAACAACGTCACGCCCTGGATGAGCGGGAAGTCACGGGTCGACACCGCGCCCATGAGCAGATGGCCGAGGCCGGGGATCACGAAGATCGACTCGATGATCACGATACCGCCGACCAGCATGGCGAAGTTGCTGCCCAGCTGGGTGATCAGCGGCATCATCGCGTTGGGCAGCACGTGGTTCAGCAGCACCTGACGCTCCGAGAGCCCCTTGACGCGCGCGGTGCGCAGGTACGCCAGGGGGAGCTCGCCGAGGAGACTTTCCCGCAGCGTCAGCACGAACAGCGCTGTCTGCCCGATGACGAGCACCGCCAGCGGCAGCACGAGCGCGGGCACCGCGGCGACCGGATCGGTGAACAGGTTGTGATAGCCGCTGGACGGGAACCAGCGCAACGTCACCGAGAAGATCAGCACCAGCACCAGCGAGATCCAGAAGTCCGGCATGGCCATCCCGAGCGAGGACAGCCGGTCGAACGCCCGCGCCACGGGATTGCGCGGCGACACGGCCTGCCAGGTGGTGATCGCCACCGACACCAGGAAACTGATGACGGTCGAGAGCACGGC
The DNA here is from genome assembly GCF_042739895.1 of Amycolatopsis sp. NPDC059021. Classification (NCBI taxonomy): domain Bacteria; kingdom Bacillati; phylum Actinomycetota; class Actinomycetes; order Pseudonocardiales; family Pseudonocardiaceae; genus Amycolatopsis; species Amycolatopsis sp. NPDC059021. The sequence continues at coordinate 63,846 of NZ_JBHYIQ010000002.1, read as the reverse complement.
CAGGGTCAGCGTCGGGAGGATGTGCTCGGCGACCACCTGCAGCACCGGCGCGTGATAGGTGATCGAGGTGCCGAAGTCGCCCTGGAGCACATGCCCTGCCCAGCTCAGGTATTGCTGCCACAGTGGCCCGTCCAGGCCCATGCTCGCCCTCAGCGCGTCCACATCGGACGGACGAGCCGTCGGGCCGAGGATCGCCAGCGCCGGGTCACCGGGGATCAGCCGGATGACGAAGAACATCATCGTGCCGACGATCACCAGGATGAGGACGAGATCGCGCAGCCTGCGCAGCAGCACTCCGGTCATGAGGCGGCCAGCCAGGTGTTCCAGAAGACCCGGTAGAAGTCGCCGTATCCCTTCACCTTCGGCGTGTAGGCCGCGTACAGCCGGGACTGGCTCAACGTGATTACCGACAGCTGTTTCCAGGTGAACGTCTGGAACTTGTCGACGACCGCCCTGGCCTGCTCGGGCGAATTCGCGGCGTTGTACTCGGCCATCAGCTTGTCCATCTCGGGGGAGGACGAGCCGTTGAGCGTGCCGAGGGTGAGCGCGGGCATCTGCGCGGGGGCGGTCAGCGCCGCGTCGAAGAACAGGGTGGTCAGGTCCCAGCCGCCCGGCTCCTTCATCAGGGTGCCCAGCATCGTGGCGAAGTCGTAGGTGTCGATCTTGGCGGTCAGCCCGATCTTGGACAGCGAGTCCTGGATCAGCACCGACCATTTGGCGAACTCGGGGTAGGAGTTGCTGGTGACGATGCGGATCGGCGTCCCGGCGGTGACGCCGGCCTCGGCCAGGAGCTGCTTGGCCTTCGCGGGATCGTGCCGCCGGTAGACGTCGTCGCCGACCGTCGAGTAGAACGCCTTGTTGTCCGGGGAAGCGAACGCGCCGGTCTCGACGGTGAGTTCCTTGCTGCCGCCCGTCGCGGCGTTGATCGCGGGCTTGTCGAGCAGCAGGTTCAGCGCCTCCCGTGCCCGCGGATCGGCGAAGCGGGAGCCGGGGTTGAAGTTCGGGATGACGACGTTCTCGTTGCCGCCCGGCAGGTTGTGCACCACGACGCCCGGGTTCTTCTTGAGGATCTCGTACTGGTCGTTGGTCGGCATCGCGTGGTCCCACTGGCCGGTCTGCAGCCCGTTGATCAGCGCGTCCTGATCGGCGACGACCTTGTAGGTGACGGTGTCGAGGTACGAGTGCTTGGCGCCCGCCTGCCCGCCCCAGTCCTCTTCGGACCGTGACTTGTAGCCGTCGTAGCGCTGCAGCACCAGCTGCTGGCCGATGTCCCAGCTCTTCAGCTTGTACGGCCCGGTGCCGATCGCCTTGTCCTGCCCGAATCCGGTGGCGGGGAGACCTTCGAGGTTCTTCGCCTCGTAGATCTCGGTGCCCGCGCCGGCGAGTTCGTCGATCAGCGGGTAGCGCGGCTTCTTGAGCTTGATCACCACCGTCGCCGGGTCCGGCCCGGTGACGGACTCGATGTCCGGGGCGACCAGCTGCCCGGTCCGGTGCGCCTTCTCCCAGCGCTGCAGGCTGGCGACTACGTCGTTCGCGGTGAGCGGGTTGCCGTCCTGGAAAGTGACCCCCTGCCTCAGTTTGAACGTGTAGGTGAGCTTGTCCGGGCTCGTCGTGAAGCTGTCGGCGAGCATCGGCCGCGCGGTGAACGTCTTGTCCACTTCGAACAGTTTCTCGTACATCATGTTGCCGATGTGCGCGGTGACCTGGCCGGGATTGGCGACCATGTCGAGCGACTGCGGATCGGTGGGCACCGCGACGGTCAGGTTGCCGCCGCGCACGGGCGGGCCGTCCGCGGACTGCGCGCCAGGGGCGTTGCCCATGCACGAGGTGAGAAGGAGGGTGCCCGCGGCACCGAGCGCGGCGAGGACGGCGGTGCGCCGCCGTACGGGGGTGGTGGTCATGAGCCCTGCGATCCTGTGTGGGGGACGGGGAGTTCGGGATTCGCCGCGAGCAGGCGGCGGGTGTACTCGTGACGCGGGGTGAGCCGGACGGCGTCGGGGGTGTCGACCTCGATCAGTTCGCCGCGGTACATCACGCCGACGCGGTCGGCCACCGAGAGCACCAGGCTCAGGTTGTGCGTGATGAACAGCAGGCTGAGGGTGCGGGTGCGCCGCAGCTCCAGCAGCAGGTTCATCACCTGGCCCTGCACCGAGACGTCGAGCGCGGAGGTCGGCTCGTCGGCGACGATGAGCTCCGGTTCGGCGGCGATGGCGCGGGCGATCGAGACCCGCTGACGTTGTCCGCCGGACAGCTGGGACGGCAGTTTGCCCGCGGTGTCGCGGGGCAGGCCGACCTCGTCGATCAGATCCCGCACGCGTCGTTCGAGTTCGGCGCCGCGTAGGGGAGTGAGTTCCCGCAAGGGTTCGGCGATGATCCGGGCCGCGGTGTGGCGGGGATCGAGCGAACTCTGCGGGTCCTGGAAGATGAGCTGCGTGCGCCGCCGGAACGCGCGTTCGTCGCCGTCGAGCCCGTCAGCGGTGCAGCGGTGCTCGCCGAAGGTGATCGTTCCGGACGTCGGTGTCTCCAGTGCGCTCACCAGACGGCCCAGCGTCGACTTGCCGGAGCCGGATTCGCCGACCAGCCCGAAGAACTCGCCGGGGGCGATCTCGAGTGACACCGCACGCACCGCGTGCACTTCGGGCTCGCGGCTCAGCGAGAACCGGCCGCGCCGTCCGTACACTTTGGACACCGAGTCGATGGTGAGCACCGCGCCCTTGCCCTCGGCGGCGGGACGTTCGGGGGAGAGCGCCCTGGTTTCCGTGGCAGTGGCCGATTCCCCGGTCATCGCGGCTTCGAGCAGTGTCTCCGAGATCGTCGGGAATCCGTCACGTCTGCTGACGCCCAGCTGGGGCACGCAGCTCAGCAACGCGCGTGTGTAGGGATGTTTCGCTCGGAAGAGAATGTCCTCTGTGGATCCCGACTCGACGAGGGAACCGCGGTACATCACCGCGATCCGGTCGGCGACCTGCGCGGCCACGCCCATGTCGTGGGTGATGAACACGCACGCCATGCCGTGGTCGCGGCGGACGCGGTCGAGCAGGGTCAGGATCTCGGCCTGCGTGGTGACGTCGAGGGCGGTGGTCGGCTCGTCCGCGATGAGCAGGTCCGGATCCGCCATCAGCGCCAGCGCGATCATCACGCGCTGCTGCATACCGCCGGACATCTGGTGCGGGTAGAGCGCCATGATCCGGTCCGCGTCGGGCAGGCCGACCTCGGCCAGCAAGCTGCGCGCCTTGGCGTCGGCCTCCTGGTGCAGCGGCGATCGCCGGCGTACCGCCTGCCGTGGCGCGGAACCGGGTTTCCGGTACGCCTCGATCAGCTGCTTCCCCACGCGCTGGCCGGGGTTGAGCGAATCGAGCGCCTCCTGGAAGATCATCCCGATCCGGGGCCCGCGGTAGGCGCGCATCTCCTCGGCGGACAGCGTGGTGACGTCCACACCGTCCACAGTGATCTCTCCGCGTGTGCGGACCGGCGCGACGAACTCGAGCAGCCGGATGATCGACAGCGCCGTCACGGTCTTCCCGCTGCCGGACTCGCCCACCACACAGAGCGTGCGGCCCTCGGCGAGATCGAGGGAAAGCTCTCGCACGAGCTCACGCTCGACATCGTCGGTGACGACGCCGACTGTGAGATCCTTGATCGCGAGCAGCGTCATGAAATCCCCTTCCTGGTGCCCGTCACATCGCACGGGCCGGACTGCCGGGCGAACGGCTCCGGCAGGGGTAGTTCTACGCATGTTGACACCGGTGTCCGGTCGTGTCAATGGTTTTATTCTACAAATGTAGGAAGTCGATTTCCATCCGGTTTTGCTTGCTGTGCGGGGAAAATCGACCCTGGATTTTTTTGTCTACGGTTGTAGAGTGTCCGGCGAGTCAACCCTGAGGAGAGTGACCGTGACCGGGTCAACCAGAGCAGCCAGTCCCGACCGGATCGTGGACATCGCCGTGGGCTACATGGCGGCGAAACAACTCTTCGCCGCGAGCCGGATCGGCTTGTTCGCCGCGCTCGCGGACGGCCCGCTCGACGCCGCCGCGCTGGCCGCGAAGATCGGGAAACCGGAGAAGATCGCCCGCATCCTCGGCGACACGATGTCCTCGCTGGGCCTGCTCTCGCGCGTCGAAGGCCGCTACGAGCTGGGCGCCGACGCTGCCGCGTACCTCGCCGGAGGCGGTCTGGACCTCTCGCCGTTCCTGACGTTCCTCGAAACGATCAGTTACCCGCACTGGCTCCAGTTCGAGCACACCGTCGACACCGGCGAGCCGGGCAAGCTCGACGTCGAGGGCGCTCGCTGGGACACCTTCCTCTCCGGTGTCATGACGTATAACGCCCTGCACGCCCGGATGCTGGCCGCCGCGTTCGACTACGCGCCGTACGAAAAACTCCTCGACCTCGGCGGCCTGTCGAGCGAATTCGCTGTGGAAGCCATGCGGGCCAACGAAAAACTGCACACGACGTTCGTCTTCGACCCGCGATCGGTCGAGCCGGTGACCCGCGCGGTGGCTGACGCCGGGTTCGGCGAGCGGAGCACCGTGGTGGGCGAGCCGACCACCGAGGCGCGGCCGTCGGGGGAGTTCGATCTCGTCATGGTCAACCACGTCGTCCACCGGTTCGGCGCCGGGGAGAACGGGGAGATCCTGCGCCGTGCCCGTGCGGCCGCCGTACCCGGCGCGACTTTGCTGCTGCTCGATTTCTTCCTCGACGACGACGCGGTCCAGCGGCCGCTCGACGCCCTGCACGCGGGGGAGTACCTCGTGATCGACGGGACCGTGGTGTACCCCGAAGCGGAGGTGCGGGCCTGGCTGGCGGACGCGGGCTGGCGCCCGGTGGACCGGCTGACCCTGCCGGGCAGTCCTCGCGTCCTCGTGGCCAAGGCGGAATGACCGTGGCTCTCGATCCCGCGGTCCGGGAACTGCTCGCCCGCAGCGCATCGGCCTCCTCTGCCGCTCCCGCCAGGCCGCCCACGGCGGCGGAACTGCGTGCCGCCTTCGACGCGTCCTGGCCTCGTCCGGCCTCGGTCGAGGCGGTGGCGTCGGTGACCGAGCATCAGGTCCCCGGCCCCGGCGGCGACGTCCGCGTCCGGCTCTATTTACCGGAGTCGGACGTGCCGGTGCCGGTGTTCGTGTGGATCCACGGCGGCGGCTGGACGATCGGCTCGATCGACGAGAACGACGTCGCCTCGCGGGCGGTGTGCAACGCGGCGAAGGTCGCCGTTGTCGCGGTGGACTACCGGCTCGCGCCGGAAAACCCTTACCCGGCGGCGCCGCAGGACTGTTACGCCGTCGTCGAGTGGCTGCACGCCGGGGGTGCCGGATCCGCTGTGGACGGTGCCAGGATCGCGGTGGGCGGGGAGAGCGCCGGGGGCAACCTGTCCACAGTGGTCTCGCTGATGTCCCGCGACCGCGGTGGCCCGCCGATCGCCGCGCAGGTGCTGATCTGCCCGGTCTACGGCCATCCCGACGACGGCTTCGCGTCCTATGTGGACTGCGCGGAGGGCTTCGGGATGACCGCCGCGGCGATGCGGTTCTTCTTCGCGCAGTACGTCACCGATCCGGCGCAGCTGGACGATCCGTACCTGCTGCCGCTGCGTTCGCCCGATCTCGGCGGCCTGCCTCCGGCGCTGGTGCTGACCGCGGAATACGACGTCCTGCGCGACGAGGGCGAGGAGTTCGCCCGCCGCCTCGCCGATGCCGGTGTCCCGGTGGAACTGACCCGCTACACCGGGCAGATCCACGGCTTCTACGGCCTCTACACGGACCTTCCGGCGTCGCCGCGCTCGCACGCCCAGGCCGCCGCCTTCCTCCGAGAGGTCTTCTCCTGAGCGTGGGCTGAAGGGGACTTTCCTCTCATCGCGTGCGAGGAAAGTCCCCTTCAGCTCGTCCTACGCGACGAAAGTCCCCTTCAGCTCACCGGGGGTCAGGGGCCTCGGGCATATAAA